>JAZFYH010000021.1:0-4690 GCA_036443475.1 Gammaproteobacteria bacterium
ACGCGTGCGGCGTTGAAGATCGTGCGCGAGGAATCCTGGCGACGAGACAAACTGCACTCTTTAGTGCAGCAATTTCGTCAGGGGGCCAAGCAACTGGGTCTGCGTGTTTCGGATTTCGAAACACCAATCCAGCCACTTTTGCTGCAGGAGCCCGAAAGGGCATTGGCCGCTAGTGAGGCATTACTAGAACATGGCATTTACGTGACTGCCATACGTCCACCCACGGTACCGGAAGGCACTTCGCGCCTGCGCGTAACTTTTTCTGCAGCGCACGAAACGCGACACGTTGAAAAATTACTTGCTGCTTTGGATGCATGCAGGGTGGCTAATTTATGCAGCTGAATGTATTGCGTGAGGGAAACGGCCCTGACCTGGTGTTGTTACACGGCTGGGGTTTGCATTCTGGTATATGGAAATCGATTTATCCGAAACTGATCCACCGTTTCAGCTTGCACCTTATTGACCTGCCTGGTCACGGTTACAATCATTCCCACGGCATGCCCGACACGCTGGATGAGCTAGGCGAGTTGCTTCTTGCAGTTGCACCAGCAACGGCGCACTGGCTTGGCTGGTCGTTGGGCGGCATGGCAGCCATGACTGCCGCGTACCAAAATCCGGAACGCGTCAATCGGCTGACGCTGGTGACCAGCACACCTAAATTTTTGCAGGCAGGGGACTGGTCTTCCGGGGTAAGACCAAGCGCGCTCGCTGAATTTCTCGACGCACTGCAGGACGACTACCGCGCTACTGTGCAGCAATTCATGGCGTTGCAGGTGCATGGCGACGAATTGGCCCGTGACGTCCTGCGTGAATTGCGCAAACACTTGTTCGATCATGGTGATCCGTCGCCACAAAGCCTGGCCGGCGGGTTAAGGCTGTTGCGAGATTCGGATCTGCGCGCGCGTATCCCCGAGCTTGCGATGCCGGTACTGAGCGTCACTGGTAGTCGTGATCGCCTTGTTCCTCCAGCAAGCGGCAGCTGGCTTGCACGTCATGTCACACAGGGCTGGCACGTTAATATTCAGCGCGCTGCCCATGCACCATTCCTTTCACATCCTGCTGAATTCATGGACGCATTTGATCAATTTTGTGGTACACGGGAACTGGAAAGGAACGTGTCGTGAAGCAGGGCACGGATCAATATTTACTTGACGTTCGACTGGTGCGTGAATCGTTCAGCCGCGCCGCGCCCAGTTACGAGAAAGCGGCTGTGTTGCAGCGTGAAGTTGGTAATCGGTTGTTTGAACGGCTTGAAATTGTTTCCGGATCACCCCGCTGTGTACTCGACGCCGGATGTGGAACCGGATTTTTCACAGCGCAATTGCTGGAACACTTCCCCGGTGCAGAAATCATAGCGTTGGATATTGCGCCACCCATGCTTGAAGCAGCGCGAAAAAAGAATGAAATGAATGACATGTTTTCTGGTGTGTGTGCGAACATTGACGCTTTGCCGTTGGAACGCGACAGTGTAGATATTGTTTACTGCAACCTGGTTATCCAGTGGTGCAATGAACTTGATAGGTTATTCACTGAATTTGCCCGCGTGCTCAAGCCGAGTGGCTGGCTGATATTCAGTTCGTTTGGTCCAGATACACTGCATGAACTTAGAGCCGCGTGGCAGGAAGTGGACGACTATAACCACGTTAACCGCTTTATCGACATGCATGACCTGGGCGATGCCTTGGTACGTGCGGGGTTTCGTGAACCGGTTATGGACGCGGAAATCATTACACTGACTTATGCTTCCGTAGTCGATCTGATGCACGACCTGAAGGCGATAGGTGCGCACAACCTGACTGCAGGGCGACCGCGCGGATTGATGGGGAAAAAACACTTCGCCGAAATGCAGCAAGAATACGAGGCATTCAGGACAGACACGCGCATACCGGCGACGTACGAAACCATTTATGGCAGTGCATGGATTCCCGATATTACCGACGCCGCAATGGCCGCAGATGGCGAAATCAGTCTTGCAGAAATGCAACGCATGTTGCGGGAACGCGCAGGGAAATGAAATCGGTATTTGTCACCGGCACCGATACAGCGGTGGGTAAAACACTTGTTACGCTTACATTGATGCAGGCCTGGCAAGAACGGGGACTGAGCGTGGCAGGCATGAAGCCGGTTGCTGCCGGTGTTGTTGCCGGCATCGAGGAACCAAGAAATGACGACGCGCTGGCAATTCTACACGCCGGCAGCGTTGCGATTCCATACGAAATCGTCAATCCGTTTTGTTTTACCGAACCTGTCGCTCCGCACATTGCTGCGGAAGAAGAGAACACCCCTATTGATACTGCGACAATTAAAAGAGCGTATGAAGAAATCTGCGCGAAAGCCGATTGCGTTGTTGTTGAAGGTGCCGGTGGCTGGCTAGTGCCTACTTCGTCAAGCCATACCATGGCGGATCTGGTTGTCGAACTGGAATTATCTGTGCTGCTGGTTGTTGGTCTCAGGTTAGGTTGTCTGAATCACACTTTATTGACGGCCGAATCGATTGAGCGTAGTGGTTGCAATTTGATCGGTTGGATCGGGTGTCACCTGAGGACGGATTTTCCCAAGGCTGAGCAAAATATCATCACATTACGCGATCGCTTAGGAGCACCCTGTTTTGGAATTTTTCCGTTTCAGGAAAATGTTGTGGCAAACGACATGGTCAAACATCTTGAAAGTTTGCCATTCGAGTAATCGGTTGATATCGACTGCAAGTTACGCATAACCCTTTGTTTATAAAAATAAATTAACCTCCACACGATTTGCGAATTCCCAGGGCATCGAGTAGGATTACTGCGGCCGCCAGGCCGTGATAGCGCCGCACACGAGGCGTTTGCCGTCATGAAAACAATTACACACGCCTGGAACCGGCAATCCACAGTATTAGGGATCGTCGTATCAATAACTGCATACACCTGCTAGGAGAATCCAACGCATGGGCACCAGCAAACTGAAAGGCGCTCTGCTCGGCATGTTCACACTTCTGACTGCCGTCATGTCCGGAAGCGCAATGGCCGATTACGCATTGAACATGACCCGAGGCGTGACGGAAATAAGCAAAGAAATTTACGCGTTGCACATGCTGATTTTCTATGTGTGTGCGGTTATTGCCGCAATCGTCTTCGGCTTGATGATCTGGTCAATTCTGCATCATCGCAAGTCGCGCGGGGCGGTTGCAGAAACCTTCCACCATAATCTCGTGGCAGAAATCATCTGGACTATTGTGCCGTTCGTGATACTGGTTGCGATGGCGGTGCCGGCAGCTAAAACGCTGATCAAGATGGAAAATTTCCGTGACATTGACATGTCCATTAAAGTAACGGCGTTACAGTGGAAGTGGCATTACGATTACATGGATGAGGGCGTCAGTTTTTACAGCTCGTTAAGTGCGGCCAGCAACGCCGCGCGTCAGCTCAATTCCGGGATTGATCCGTTTACCGTGGACAATTACTTGCGTGACGTGGACAACCCAATGGTTATTCCCGTCGGCAAGAAGATTCGCCTGCTGATGACTTCCCAGGACGTTCTGCATGCCTGGTGGGTACCGGAACTGGGGGGTAAGAAAGACGCCATTCCCGGTTTCGTGAACGAAATGTGGTTCCGTGTGGAAGAACCTGGCGTGTACCGGGGCCAGTGCGCGGAGCTGTGTGGCCGTGACCACGGCTTCATGCCTGTCGTTGTGCACGCCGTGCCCCAGGCTGAATATGAGGCATGGATTGCGGAAAACAGCAGCGCTGCAGTCGGCGCGGTAGCTGTGGTGTCGGGCACGCCAGCTGAAGCATCTGCAGACACTGGTGGCGAACGCAGCATGGGCGAACTCATGCAACGTGGCGAGGAAGTGTATTCATCCACTTGTGCCGCCTGTCATCAGGCCAATGGTGAAGGATTGGCCGCCGCAGGGTTCCCGCCACTCAAGGGTAGCGCACTGGTTACTGACGATCTCGCCGCACACATTAACCAAATACTCAACGGTAAGCCGGGCACGGCCATGACTGCTTTCGGCAATCAACTGAATGATGCCGATATTGCTGCGGTGGTTACTTACGAACGCAATGCCTGGGGCAATGACACGGGCGATATTATCCAGACTTCCGATATTACAGCCGTACGCTGAAACCGGCGCTGAGGAGACATTAAATGAGCACCACTGTTGAATCGATGCATGACACTCATCATCACGAGACACCAACCGGAATCAAGCGCTGGCTGTTTACCACCAATCACAAGGACATTGGTACCTTGTACCTGGTATTTGCCCTGATCATGTTTTTCGTTGGCGGGTCAATGGCCATGGTCGTTCGCGCCGAGTTGTTCCAGCCCGGCATGCAGTTTGTTGATCCGCAATTTTTCAATTCCATGACCACCATGCACGCACTGGTCATGGTATTCGGCGCGATCATGCCGGCTTGGGTCGGTTTCGCCAACTGGATGGTGCCAATGATGGTTGGCGCACCGGACATGGCCTTGCCACGCATGAACAACTGGAGTTTCTGGATACTGCCGGTCGCGTTCACATTGTTGATTTTGACGTTCTTTCTACCTGGCGGTGCACCGGCGGGCGGTTGGACCTTGTATCCACCACTGATTTTGCAGACCGGCGATGCGTTGCCTTTTGCGATCTTCGCGATTCACCTGTTAGGTATTTCATCCATCATGGGTGCGATCAACATTATTGCCACCATTCTCAATATGCGTGCGC
>JAZFYH010000022.1:0-5300 GCA_036443475.1 Gammaproteobacteria bacterium
GCAGGCGTGCAGTAATGCTGAATGGCCGACAGTGACTTCATCACCGATCAATAGGGGAATACCGCCCGGCGAGTAAGGGCCGTCGTGGGTTACGTGCAGTACGGTGTTGTCCTGGATATTGGTGGCGCGCCCGATCTCTATGCGGTTCACGTCACCCCGCGCCGATACGTGGGGCCATATAGATGAGTCATTACCTATTTTTACCTTACCCACGATGACCGCGGAGGGATCAATATAAACATCTTTGCCGATTTGCGGTGTCTCACCCTGGTAATCGCGGATGCTCATCGTAACCACCATTCTTTCCGCAAGATTCTAACGCTCATCTCAAGGTGACCAGTTCTTCCGCACCGGTGGGGTGAATGGATACGGTTTTATCGAAATCCGCTTTGGTCGCGCCCATTTTTACTGCGACACTAAAGCCCTGCAGCATTTCATCCGCGCCCTGGCCAATGATATGCAGGCCGACAATTTTTTCGTCTTGGCCAACACAAACCAGTTTCACGGCTGCTTTTACCCGATGCGCAGGCAAGGCGTAATAAAGCGGCGTAAAGGTAGACATGTAAATTTTAACCTCATCACCAAATTTTTTTCGCGCCTCGGCTTCAGACAAGCCAATGGTGCCGATGGGCGGGTGACTGAATACCACGCTAGGAATATTGGTATAATCCAGTTTGCTGTCCGGCTTGTTATTAAACAGGCGCTCGGCTAGTCGCCGCCCGGCCGCAATGGCCACCGGTGTGAGTGCTAATTGGTCGGTGATGTCACCGACGGCAGAGATGTTTTTCACTGAAGTATTCTGAAAATCATCGACCTCGATAAATCCGCGCGCATCAGTTGCCACGCCGGTCTTGTCCAGCTGCAGGTCCTTTGTGTTGGCTGTGCGCCCGACCGCCCAAAGCACGGTATCGAAGCCTTCATGCCTGGCTCCGGATTCCATAATAAGTTCAAGTTCAAGTTCGTCGTTATGCTTTACAAGTTCTTGGGGTATTGAATTGGTTTGCAGATTAATACCGGATGCCTGCATTTCTGTCTGCAGTACTTCACGCAGTGTTTCATCAAAGCGCCGCAACACTCCATCGTAACGCACGAACATACTGACCTTTGCGCCCAGTGCATTGAGCATACCGGCCAGTTCAACCGCGACGTAACCGCTGCCCACTACGGCCACATTGCGGGGACACTCATTAAGTTCGAAAAAACCGTCCGAGGTAATGCCATGTTCCACACCGGGTATCGCAGGCAATATGGGTACGCCACCGGTCGCAATAAGAACATGGTCGGCGGAATAGATCGCGCCATCTACCGAAACGGCATTCGGTGACTCGAATCTTGCATGACCCAAAATGGTTTTGACTTTACTGCGATATAAATTGTCAGCGTAAATGCCATTCAGACGTGCGACGTAAGCGTCACGGCCACGCTTTAGTGCTGACCAGTCATGCTTGTTGAGCGTCAGATCAAACCCGTAGTCAGTGGCATCGTGCACAGCATGCATGAGTGATGCGGCGTGCCACATGACTTTCTTGGGAACACAACCCACGTTGACACAAGTACCACCGAGCGGCCCGTGTTCAATCACTGCGGCCTTGGCCCCGTGTTCAGCGGCCCGGCGTGCTGCCGCAATACCGCCGCTGCCGCCGCCTACTACAAGAAAGTCAAAATGTTCGCTCATAACACAGGCTCCTGTCGGAAAAGGGTGGTTATAATGACACCTCGCGAACCGAATTTCCGGAGCAGACTAATGGAAGTGTTCATGTTTCTCGTACTCGGCGCTGCCGTCGTACTGGTGGGTTATTTTGTCACAATTTACAACAACCTGGTGCGCCTCAAGCACAGTGTCAGCAAGGCCTGGGCCAATATCGACGTTCTGCTCAAACAACGCCATGATGAACTACCCAAGCTGGTTGATACCTGCAAGCAATACATGAAATACGAGCAGGAAACTTTCGAGAAAGTCATGAAGGCGCGTGCCGCTGTGTTTGCCGCGCGTGACGCAGGCAACGTAAAAGAAGTGGGTATGGCTGAAACGCAATTGCGCATGGGATTGGGGAACTTGTTCGCCGTGGCCGAAGACTACCCGGAACTCAAAGCCAACGAATCGTTCCAGCACCTGCAGGGCCGTATATCCGGGCTTGAAAACACCATTGCGGATCGCCGTGAGCTGTACAACGATTCCGTGAACCTCAACAACGTCAGGATCGAGCAATTCCCGGATGTCATTATCGCCAGGAATCTTGGTTTCAAGGAAGCCGACCTGTTGGAATTCTCAGAAGGCGAGAAGGCGGACGTGGACATGAAAGGCCTGTTTGCCTGATAACACATGGATTGGCTAAGCCCGCAGTTCTGGGCAGCCGCAGTACGCGCTGCCGACTTTGATGATTTCATTAAAATAACCCTGTTCCTGGGTTTTCTCTGCGTTATGGGTTTTTACACGGGGTTTCGCAGTCTGCGTCACTACCGCTTGATGGAAGACACCCCCACAGCCAAAACCCGTTCGGCGGCACAAGGTTATTGTGAACTTGTGGGTCGAAGCTTGCTCATGCAAGGCGAACCCATTATCGCTCCTTTAACAAAGAAGAAGTGCACCTGGTGGGCTTATGAAATCGAGCAACACAGAAGTAGCGGCAAACGCAGTCGTTGGGTAACGATCGAAGAAAAATCCAGTGATGAGCTATTTCTACTAAAGGATGAAACTGGAGAATGTGTCATCAACCCCGACGGTGCAATCGTCACACCAGCATTGGTGAACAGTTGGTATGGCAACACGCGCTACCCCGAGTCGCGTGAATCAACAGGCCTGTTCAGCCGCGGCTATCGTTATACTGAAAAGCGCATTCATGAGTACGATGACATTTACGTAATTGGTTTCTTCGAAACGAAACGCAAGGCCGATGATTTTGTGGTGCGCGACGAAGAAGTCGCCAGCTTGTTAAGATCCTGGAAGCAGGCGCAGCCCAGTCTGCTAAAGAGATTCGACACAAACAAGGATGGCACGATTGACATGAAAGAATGGGAGGTCACGAGGCAGACGGCCAGAGCACAGGTTGACGAGGTGATCAAAAAAAATGCGCTCGAACCGGGCGTCAATGTCATGATGCAGCCTCCGGATGGGCGACCGTTCATACTTTCCGCGGATGACGAAGCCAAACTTGTTACGTCATTGAAGCAAAAAGCCATTCTCGGGATCAGTGGTTTCTTTGTTTGTGGCGCAGCCGTTGTCTTCATGGTCACCGCCTGGTTAACCACACCGGTTTAAGCAATCGAACTCGTTACACGCCATGGACATCAATCCATTACTTGAAAATCCGCCATTACCCGATTTTTCTCGCATCAAGACGGATCACATGGAGGCGGCGATTGACTCAGTACTTGTGAAGAATGCCAGTCAATTGTCACAGCTGGCTGAGCAGCAACAAGCCGCGTGGAACGACCTATTCCCTGTTCTCGAAGAAATGGGCAACCGCCTGTCGAAATCTTGGTCACCAATTGGTCATCTTAATGCAGTCGTAAACGACGCTGCTGTCCGCGATGCCTATAACGCTTGTCTTACAAAAGTTACAGATTACAACACTATGCTCTCGCAACATGGCGATCTGTATCGACTGATCAAGTCAACCAGGCACGCTCCGGAATTTGCCAACTTGACTAAGACGCAAAAGAAAATTCTGAACGATACACTGCTTGATTTTCGTCTGTCCGGCGTTGACCTTGCTGCAAACAAGCGCAAGGAATTTCGAAAGCTGGCCAACGAACTTGCTGCGCTGCAGGCCAAGTTCGAGGAAAACGTGCTCGATGCGACTCATGCCTGGTCACTGCATGTCAGCGATACAGAAAAATTGCGGGGCATGCCTTCCAACGATCTCGATGTCGCCACAGAGCGTGCGAAAACCAGGGATCTGCCAGGCTGGATTCTGACGCTTGATTATCCCTGCTATCACGCAGTCATAACGTTTGCTGATGACCGATTGCTCCGCAACGAGATATTTGAAGCATACGCGACACGCGCATCCGATAACGGACCAAATAGCGGGCAATTCGATAACACAGTACCTATGCGAAATATTCTTGCGTTGCGCGCACGGCTTGCCGAACTGCTTGGGTTCGGCTGTGCTGCGGATTACTCATTGCAGACCAAGATGGTGCGGTCTACCGGCGAAGTACGGCAGTTTCTTGAAACCCTGCTGGTACGCATTCAACCGCAGGCACAACGTGAATACCTGGCGCTTTGCGAGTACGCCTCGTCCACGCTGAGCCTGCATGAGATGCAACCGTGGGATGTTGCATACGTAACCGAAAAACTGCGGCAGGACAAGCATGCCATCGACCAGGAAACCTTGCGGGTCTACTTCCCCGTTGAACAGGTTCTGCAGGGCATGTTCCGAGTCATCGGCGAGTTATACGGTTTGCGAATTGAAGCTGTTGAAGACGCTGATGTTTGGCACCGAGATGTTCAATTATTCGAACTCTTCGATCACAACAACGACCGATTGGGGCACTTATACACCGATCTGTTTGCACGCAAAGGTAAACGTAGTGGTGCGTGGATGGATGAATACTGCAATCGCTATCGGGTAAATGGCGACCTGCAAACACCGGTAGCTTTTCTCGTCTGCAATTTTTCGCCATCCGGGTCGCAGGGTGAAGCGCTGCTGACACATGACAACGTTATCACCTTGTTTCATGAATTTGGACATTGCCTGCATCACTTGCTAACACAAATTGAGTACCCAAGTGTTGCTGGAATAAACGGTGTGGAGTGGGATGCGGTAGAACTACCGAGTCAATTCCATGAAAATTTCGCTTGGGAGCGAAAAACGCTATGCGCTGTCAGCCGACACGTATCCACTGGTGAAACATTACCCGACGACATGATTACCCGGTTACTGGCAGCGAGAAATTTCCAGTCCGCCCTGTTTCTGTTGAGACAGCTCGAATTTGCATTGTTTGATATCGAACTTCACTCACGCAACGACGGACCGGGCGCATTACAAACATGGCGTGAAGTGCGCAAGCGAGTTGCCGTCAATACGCTGCCGGACTACCACCGATTTCCAAATAGTTTTTCGCATATTTTTGCAGGCGGGTACGCCGCCGGGTACTACGGGTATCTCTGGGCCGAAGTACTCGCTAATGATGCCTATTACAACGTTGTTCATTCTAATAATCCTCGCGCAGAGGCACGACGATTCAGATCCATCGTACTCGCGCAGGGTGGCTCACGACCCGCCGCTGAACTGTTCCAGGAACTGATGCACCGCGAGCCGGACATCGAAGCTTTTTTACGGCATCATGGGATT
>JAZFYH010000023.1:0-3254 GCA_036443475.1 Gammaproteobacteria bacterium
AAAACTCCCGCAGATAATTCGAATATCTATTTGTACCGATTTGCCAAGACTTAGCAATACTATGTTGACGAAGGCTTAATTCAGCGAATTGACAAATCGTTACACGGCCTGGTATCCGTCTACAATAACCATGTTTGTATTGGCAGCCTCATGCCTGATTGCTGCAATAGGCTGATACCCCGGATCGGCCAAAAATTCCTTAGCACTCTCTTTGTCTGGGAATTCGACAACGACAAGCCGCTGAGGGCTCCACGTCCCTTCCAGAATCTGGACTTCACCGCCCCGAACTAGATAGACGCCGCTATGTTTCTCAACAAACGGCTGCGCTTTGCGCGCGTATTCTTTGAACATCTCAGGGTTGTGTACTGTAATGTCGACGATCAGATACGTGCTCATTTCAAAGCTCCTCCCAGAATTCTTATTCAGTTGAGAACATTCCTGCAACCACGCTCCACATCACGCTTGCTGTTGCGCAGATAATAAGCCGCGACGGACAAGGCGTCCGTGATTGGGGATGACAAGCAAATCACACCAGGTCCGGGCTTCGCCTGACAGCGCAGGCAGCTTCCGAGTTATTCGATGTTCAGCTGATTACGGTAGGCGAAAAGTGCAGGCGTCCCCCCGGTGTGGATAAACAGAACATTCCGCGCATCGGCAAAGAAACCTTTGATGGTCAAGTCGATCATGCCGGCCATGCCTTTGCCGCTGTAAACCGGATCCAATAGTAAACCTTCCAGACGCGCCACCTGCAACAGTGCAGCCCTCATGTCGGGCGTTGTAACACCGTAGCCAGCACCGACATAGTCGCAATTTGCAATAACGTCATCGCTTGAAACGATACCTGGAATGCCCAGGTAGGCCGACGTCTCACGTGCAAGATCCAATACCCGTTTCGTCTTTACGGGCTTGCTGTCGTTTACCCCTATTCCTATGACAGGAGTATCGCATTGCACCGCTCTCAATCCCACCAGGAGTCCGGCCTGAGTACCGCCGCTGCCTGTCGCATGCACTATGTAATCGAATGTCAGGTTCTCGTGTTTCGCCTGATCCAGTATCTCTCTCGCACATTCCACGTATCCCAATGCCCCAACCGGCGTCGAGCCGCCACGCGGAATTACGTAGGGAATTTCACCCCGCTGTCGCACTTCATTGGCAACGGACTCCATAACCTCGGAGGCGTCCTCACCGCCAGAGACAAGCCGTATTCCGGCGCCGTAAATCCTGTCCATAAATACATTTGCCGACCGGTGGTACTCTTCGTCATCAATTGCGACCCGATGCTCGAGAATCAATTCGCACTTAAGCCCCAGCTTACACGCGGCAGCGGCGGTCAGTGGCGGATGATTGGACTGCAGGGTTCCCATCGTAACGATGGTACTTGCGTTTTGACTCAGCGCGTCTGCCATTAGAAATTCAAGTTTTCGCACCTTGTTTCCGCCGAATCCCAGGCCACTGCAATCGTCACGTTTCACATAAAAGTTCGGGCCGCCAATAGCACGACTTAGGTTAGGTAGGTGCTCCAGCGGCGTTGGCAAATGTGCAAGCAAAACACGCGGATAGTTGGATAAATTCATCTAACAGGCTCTGCTGGTTGTGATGGTTACAAGCAAATCGCTGTCTGTAGAGAAGTCCGAAAACTGTACTTTCTTATCTTCTGAGGTTGATTCCTGAATGAAATGATATTGATCGACAAATTCATACAGTATCCAGTTTCCTGTTGCGTCGTTGTGTCAGGAAAAACGGTATGAGTCCAAGAACAAGCAAGCCACCGACTATCAACCATGAATTCAGAGATGATTGCGCAACTACCCATAAGCATAAGACAAATGCGACGGCAGGAATCGTGTAACCACCGCTTACCCGATACGCATGCGCAATCGCTTCTTCGTCCGCCTTGCGCCGGATAACAGGTAATGCCGCAATGCAGACAATGAAGGAAATGAGGCGTGAAAGTGAAGTGGCGATGGCCAGTTGGACGAATGAGCCTGACATGGCAATTAGCAATGCCAGGCCACCAAGAAACATCACAGAATTTGCCGGTGATGAATATCGCTCGTGAACCCGCTTGAACCAATTCGGCAACAGATCGTGCTCTGCCAGTGCAAATGTCAATCGGGGACCAGCCAGCATCATACTTGAGAGACTGCCGCCGATGGAAAAGATGGCTGTGAGTGTAATGGCGAATACCCCAACAGGACCTGCCAGCACGCGTCCAACCTCTATAAGGGTTGCGTCTGGATTGGCCACGCCCGGCAGTACCAGGTTGTAGACCAGCATGATCAGAAAATACAAAGTGCCGGTCGCAATGACAGTGACAATCAGTGTCTTCGGAATTGTTGATCTGGGTTTCTCGGTCTCCCCAGCCGTGATCAGCACCGTCTCGAAACCAATGAACGCATACAGCAACAACAGAACCGTACCGCCGAAGTCATCGATGCCAGGCAGGCTGGACGGCACCACGAGTTCCGGTGAGAAATATTGCAAGCCCAGAATTATCATAACCACAAGGGGTACAACTTTGAGCACGGTAAAATATGCCAGCGTCCGTATACCGCTCCTGACGCCGAGCACATTAACTACTGTCAATCCGCCAATTACCGTGACAATAACCGCAAGTCGTCCGACACTGGTGCCGAACCACGGCCAAAGTGCACCAACGTAGGTCGCCATGACATGCGAATTGGCGGCAAGCGCTACTGAGCGACTAATGTAGTACATCCAGCCAGTGCTGAAGCCAACCAGCGGGCCAAACGCGGTTGTCGCGTATAACACCGGTCCACCGGATTCCCGGAAGTAGCTCGACAGTTCCGCAAATGCCAGCACGACCGTCATGAAAAGCACACTTGTCGCCAGGAATAGCCATGGGCTCAAGATTCCTGCCTTGGCTGCAACGACGGATGGCAGTGCAAAAATACCGGAGCCAATCATGCCGTTCAGAACGAGCAGCGCGCCGCCGACAACTCCGATGCCACGAATCAGGTGGGTTTTTCTGATGTCAGCTGGTGCAGTCACGACCGTACAGTGGAAAATGGTCGTGATGTAAAAAAATCACGCATCAGCGATGGAATTCAACCCTGTGCGCCACTCCGGGTGTTCCGGGTCTTCGCCAGTGCCTACCCGCAAGTATGCGTCCTGGATAGCCTGCGTCATCGGCCCCTTGTTGCCGTTGCCCACGGTGATATGGTCGACCGAAATAATCGGGACCACATCCATGCCGGTGCCGCACATGAAAACTTCCTCGGCAGTGTAAAGCT
>JAZFYH010000024.1:0-4029 GCA_036443475.1 Gammaproteobacteria bacterium
CCACGTAATTTCTTGTCTTTAACTTTAATGGAATCTTCAGTCGTACGTACCGGATGTCTGCACTGATGTGGGTCAACCATGCTCCGCTGGATCGAAACGGAGGGAACAGGTTGAATCCATACCTCAACATTCTTGACTTGAAGTTCTCGTCCTGTTTTTGCTGGTCAGCCCAGCGTTCGTCTGCGGCGTTGAATTCTTGTAGTGTTTGTCTGCGGCGTTGAATTCTTGTGCGGTAATATCGTTTATGCCACATTGTTCCTGTCGTCGAATTTCTTGTATTCCACGCTTTGTCGGTTTGGTACGCGTAGAACAGCACGGTCTCTATGAGGACAACAGCCGCCGCAATTTGTAAAATTGTCATTGGCTGCTCCTTTTGTTGGTTTCGGGACTGCTCCCGATTTTGTCCTTCTTCGTCATTACGAAAATCCCCGGCACAAGCTCAACACCGCGAAGCTCTGTAAGTAGCGAGGCAAGGTTATTGTAGTGCGCCAGCACATTATCGAAGTCAGCTTGCAAAGCGGCAGGTCGGCGAGATTCGTTCAGTTCATGCGCGGCATCAGCCAAAAGGTCTGACTGACGGACAATACCCTGTTTAATATCAACGATGCTCATGCGGTTTCCTCCTCTCTTTAATCTGCTGGCCAATGCGCCCGATACAGCTTCCAGTAATCTCCATCGTGCTTGTAGATATCGAACGCGAGTTCATGCGTGTCGTATTGCCATTGCCAATCGCTTTACTCGATCTTCTGCCAGCCCAATAGTTGGCTGCCGTTCTCGAAGACTTTGCCTCTAATACTTTATTTCGGAAGTTTGCACCCGGACCCGTTTGGGCCCGGGTTGCATAGGATGGCGCGGAAACCGTGCATCCCGATACCAGCGGGATGTCACGCCAGAAAGTGCCAACCTCTGTATGCCAGGAGGGAGATATAGAGTATTCCCTGCCTTCGGTTCCCGCGCCGAAAACTGTATTGGGGGCTGGCGGCTGTTCAGCGCGTCGCCCATGGTTCAGCTTCCATTTAGTTGCTGCCACTGGCACTACCAATTCGGCTGTTCCTGTCCAACTCACGTTGGCTTCTAGCGGAGTCGGTTCGAATATCGTCGGCATAACGACACACTTTGTGAGATCGGTGGCTGCCTGTCCGCTTTTCAACCCGGCACACCATGCGATCACCGTTTTTGTCAGCTTTGCTGGAATTGGTCGCTGCCAAGGTATGGGTCTCTTCAGCGTTAGTTGACTCTGCGCGTGCGGTGGCGAAAGTACCTTGTGGGTTACTGGCACAACCTGCTGTCACAAGCACCGCGAGTAGTAATAAATTATGAAATTTTCCGAAAGTTGGCATTGCCGTTACCTAGTTGGTCAAGAACTGAAAATTAGGTGCCACGATTTTTATCTCAAACCCTTCGGCGTTGGGTCGACAATCAGCCACTGCAATTCGTCTCCAAAAAACGCCACGACCAGTAGGATTGCCGAGATCCAAAGGCTTGCATGCATCTTCCAGCCCGGTGCTTTTTCAGAGCAGTCTTCTGTGGTGCAGACTTTCTTGATTCGGTAGACACGCCAGAACGCCCAGACCAATAGCACTGCCGCCAGCAGCAGAATATAGGGCCGATAGGGTTGCCAGCGGGCCATTGAAATCGCTCCGCTGACACCCAGCAGTGCGACGGTCCAGGGCCCGATACAGCACAACCCAAGGAACGAAGCGAATGCGCTAAGGCCCACTGCTCCGCCGCTTGAGGCAACGACTTTTCTGGCATTTTCCATGCAACCTCTCCTGACTGAATCTGGTTGGTCAATTGCCGGTTGGCTGTCCTAATAGATCGGTGGACAAGGGAAAATATTTCAGATTCGGATATTCCGGATTCGGATAATTGCAAGGCCGGGCTGCGGCGCTGCAAGCTGTTAGTGGCGGTGAGAAACCAGTTAAACAGCAAAGTACAGCCATGCTCGGCCCAATGTCCCGTGGCATCGGGGTGATTGACCAGGTTCTCGCGGCGGCAGGTCCGCAGAAGCAACGCGAAATCCTGTTCACCGCGCCACCTTTGGGGATTATGGTGAAACTCGCCGGCCTGATCCGCTCTATTTTCACCGGCCTTAGTAACACAACCGTGAATCGCGCCAAATGAACGTGACGCCCGGGCGATTTGATACGAATATGTATAGTCCATATATGAAATAATACCCCGCCAAACGGGTCTATTGAATACAGGAAGCCGGGGAAGATCCGGCTTTTTAAGGGTCAATTAGTCCATATTTGGAATATACAAAAATGAATATAATGCTGGATTTGCTGAATTCGAGTCGTAACAACCTGCTGCTATTCGCATTGGCGGTGGGATTGCTCGCTGCGCCCGCCGTGGCCCAAGAACCGGCTTCCCGGGCGGAGATCGTCGCCGAGCTGCGTGCTCTTGAACTGAACGGCACCGAACCGATCCGCGCAGCGAAACCGCTTTATCGCGGTAAATCGCTGGTTATCGGCCCTCAAATTGTCGCGGCCGACGATCCCGCCACAGAACTGGAATTCGGCTATTCGACCACGGAACGCTTTGCCCTGCGGTACAGCCTGGCTAATTCACAGAGCAAGACCGGCACCCTCGCAGGTAATCGGGTTGATCCGGAGGATTTGCTTATCGGCCCGATCCGCGTGCGCGGCGTGACTCCGTTTGCCTTGCAGCGCCTGGACATGTTGCCATCATCAGCCGCCAGGGCCTACCGGAAACGTTGGGCGGTCGAAATGAACCTCTCGAATACCAATACGTTCATCATGAGCGACAATATGCGTGATTTCGCCGCGCAGCGCGCCGGCCTAGCGCGCCTGACACAGGCTGATGTCGACGCACTGTTGCAACTAAACGATGACACATTCTTTTTCGATGGCGCGACAGGCGTGCTTAATACGACAGCGCACTACGCGTTTAACGATACCCCTGATCAATCTCGCTAACACGCCTGACATCGGTCTACATGTTGGCTACGGCTGGTCGTTTTGACTATGATGATTGGTACGGTAATGGATTTTCCTGATTCGAACCACGAGGTTAGATCGTTGGGCAGAAAATCTACGGACAAGGAAATACGGCCTTTGCTGGTGTCGTTATTGCGTTCCGCACAGTCACTTCACAACTACACAGTGCGTTCTTTGCGCAACTCCAGGTTAAATGTACCGGAATTCGAGGTGCTGACTTTGCTGCTGCAAGAGGACGGCTTAACGCTCAAAGAAGTCGCTGAACGAACGCTTATCGGCAAGACCACCCTTACGGGAATCGCCGACCGGCTGGAAAAAAAGGGCTTGTTAAAGCGCTACAACTGCAGCGAAGATCGGCGCTGTGTACGAATTTATCTTTCCAGGCGCGGTCATAACAAGGTATCCAAACTTGTTCCGCGTTACCTTGAAGAGCTTGAAAACCGCCTGCAAGCACTGCCTACAACGGATATAAATGCTGCGGTAACGGTTTTGCGCCAAGTGCGTGATGCACTTTAGCCTGTTCCTTGCACCGTATGTTCTGGGATAAATAATTATTCTTAGTGCACCAATGTGCACTTGGTGGTGACTAACGACAACAATCCACAACAACCAGTAACAAGCTGTTTGCTCTAAGCCGCTGAATTGATTGTTCTCAAGTGGTGTGGTGTGTTGTGGTTTTTAGAATGCAACAGACTCATAATCCCTTAGTCGTAGGTTCGACCCGAGCATCGTGAAACAGTGCGAGAGAACGTCGCCGTTATGCGGCGACGGCCCGTAGGGCGAGCGACGGCAGGGAGCGAGTAATCCTATCGTGCCTACCATTTTTTCTAATTAAGAAACAAAGCGGAAAATAAATCCGCGTTTATATCCTTAAGAAAGCAAAAATTCATACACTAGAACTCGAGTTTCTATCCTTAAGTAAGTAAAAATCCATACACACGATGTGTTTCTTCGCATTACAGTCCATCTGGCCATTCCCGATCTTTAGCGTCCGCTGATCGGTTCTTGGCACGGCAGGGGCCTGCCTGCAAACTGGCCCCTGCTTTTCTTTAGATAACTAGCAAGT
>JAZFYH010000025.1:0-2390 GCA_036443475.1 Gammaproteobacteria bacterium
GGGATCGCCACGTTAATTGCACAAGACCCGGACATTTTCTTGTTGGACGAGCCGGTTGACCAACTCGACCCCTACTACCAGATTCATGTGCTGCAACATTTTCGGAGTCGCGCAATAACCGAAGGAAAACTCGTAATAATGAGTTTGCACGACGTCAACCTGGCAGCGAAGTTTTGTGACAACGTAATGCTTTTATTCGGATCAGGCGAAGTGTTGTTCGGTACGACGTACAAAATCTTGTGCCCTAACGTTCTGGAAAAGCTTTATGGAATTCGAATGCGAATGATTACCACCGCGGATGCAATCGCTTTTCTGCCTGAATAAAGCCGTTAACCTTGCCATGACAGCCACGACAGAACCCGTGCATGAAGGCGTGCGTTAGCTGCGAGCATACTGGTCGTTGAGGCACAGATCGTCTGCCCGGCAAGGTCCGTACACTTACCACCTGCCTCGTTTACGATCAGGCTTAGTGCCGCAATATCCAGAATATTGAGATCAGATTCGATCACAACATCGATCTTACCCGCAGCCAACAAATGGTAATGATAGAAGTCTCCGTAACCGCGCGTGCGGTTGCAAGTGTTCAGTAGTTTTCCATATCTCAACCAGCTTTGGCTCACTGCCAATGACCCGACATTGCCACTTGAAAGGGTGGCCCGTTCCAATTGATTTACATCGCTTACGCACAGTCGTTTCCCGTTCAACCAGGCCCCGCGACCTTGTATGGCATAAGCTATTTCTTCAAAGATGGGCGCGCTGGACACACCGACAACAATCTCACCCGCGTGCATGAGCGCGATCTGCGTTGACAAGAACGGGTAACCGCGCACAAAACTCTTTGTGCCATCGAGAGGATCAACCAGCCAGGTAAAACCGTCTTGATCAATTTCGCCACCGGTTTCTTCTCCAACAAACCCATACGAAGGAAATTTTTGCGCAAGAACTTGTCGTATTGCAGCCTCGGCCTGTGTATCCGCCTGTGTTACCGGGGAATCATCACTTTTGTAAGAAATTGGAATCTGGCGCTGATAGTTGTGTTTAATAATCGCGCCTGCCTGCGTCGCAGCAAGCTTTGCAAACTCAAGTTCCTGTTCGTACATAGCGTGGTCTCCAACAACAGAATACTTGAAAACTCCTGGCTACGAAGGACATAGAAACACAACTTGACGGTCTGACTTGCACAACTTACTCTTCCACCACCTTTGACGAAACCAGTGATCCTGGTTTCTGGGAAGCTGGTTAGATTCCAGCACTGCCCCCGCAACGGTAATCGGGAATGTGGGGCGGATTATATAAGCCACTGCGTATTACACGTGGGAAGGCAACCGCCCCAGGTTGAACAACAACCGCCCGTAAGTCCGGAGACCGGTCCAAGGTAACAGGCCATCGATGCTGCGGAGGGCGGCGTGCCACGACATTTTCCGTGCATCCTTCCTCCCCGTCGATTTCATTTTCGCTTACTGCACAGCGGGCGTGCTGTGCTGGGGTGTATAGCATGAATAAAATTAACGGTTTTCTATTTCTCGTTTTTCTATTTCCATCTCTCGCGTTCGCAGATGAACCGCTGGATCTCGACCAGGTCGTTGTTACCGCCACCCGTACTCCAATGTCACTGGAAGACTCGCTGGCCCCGACTTTGGTTATCAGCCGCGCGGAAATCGAGCGCAGCCAGGCCACGGACATTGCAGAATTGCTTCGCTTTCATGCCGGTATCGACATTGGTCGCAACGGCGGTCCGGGCCAGACCACGTCAGTGTTTGTGCGTGGCACCGAAAGCAATCACACCCTGGTGCTCATCGACGGAATTGAAATGAACCCTGGCACACTTGGTGGTGCAGCAATTCAGAATGTGCCGGTTGAGTCCATTGAGCGGATAGAAATTGTTAAAGGCCCGCGGTCATCGCTATATGGCTCGGAAGCCATTGGTGGTGTTATCAACATTATTACCCGGCAACCGACGGGGGAATTGCAGGTCACTGCTAACGCTGGCGCCGGCAGCTTTGGCTCCAGACGGATTGGCGCGTCAGTACTAAAAGCCAATAAAAAACTCAATGTTGGTTTTACCGCGGGATTTTTCGATACTGATGGATTCCCGGCACGCCAGGGCAGTACACAAGACCGTGGCCACGACAATCAGAACATCAACTTTCGGATCGGCTCGCATTTTTCTGATACGGCTGTTGAATTTCGTTTCTGGCAGACCCAAGGCAACACCGAGTACTCGGGGTTTTTCCTTGAACCCCTGGATCAGGATTTTTTGAATCGCGTAAGCGCCCTGGAGAGCGGCAACCAGATTTCCGAATCGTGGGAATCAAATATTAGCCTGCCCCCTCTCGAAGAGGACATTGCTCAGACCCAGGCCAATTGTCGTGGAGACTTCGACTGTGTTA
>JAZFYH010000026.1:0-3233 GCA_036443475.1 Gammaproteobacteria bacterium
GAGAATTGTCGAGAGGCAGCAGATTGTTGTCGTTCTTCAATAACACGGCTGATTGTTCACCTATCGCGCGGGCGATGTTGCCATTTCTCGTTTGATCAATCGTAGTCTGCACAACAGGGCGATCGAAAATTCCAAACTTGAACATCTGCGTGTACCGTCGTGTCAATGCGGTGTCAATGTCCGACATATTTATTTCGCTCGCGTCAAGTGCAGCCTGTAGCGCATTCGGTTTCCAGTGGGTGACGGCACCCATTGCCGCAAAGTCCATTCCGGGCATCTCGTGATCCATGCCAGCCAGCATCGTGTGTACCACATCACGTACAGCGTAGAAATCCGATTGGACGTAACCTGTGAATCCCCACTGGCCACGTAACACGTCTGTGAGGATATGCCTGTTTGCACACATACCTACTCCGTTGACAGTGTTGTATGAACACATAACAGACGCCACCTTGGCATCCTTCACTGACATTTCAAACGGCAGCAAATAAAGTTCATGCAGCACCTGATCGTCAATAATCTCATTAATGGTAAAGCGGTTTGTTTCCTGGTCATTGGCCACCAGGTGTTTGGCCATCGCGATAACACCCTTTGACTGAATCGCTTTGATCTCGGCGACCGCCATGATTCCGGAGAGCAATGGATCCTCGCCGAAATATTCAAAGTTTCGACCAAGTGTCGGGTTACGGGCCAGGTTCATGCCGGGACCTTCCATCACTTGTAACGCGAGGTTGTTCGACTCCGTGCCAATTACATCACCGAATTGCTTAGCGACAGTAGGGTCGAAAGAGGCGGCAACTGCCATGGCCGACGGCAGGGCGGTAGCCGGGGCGGAGTGAGGGCTGGTTAGGAAAGAAAGAGGATTGTCGCGGTCAGCGTGGGCAGCCGGAACACAATCGTTTTGCCCGACGCCGACAGGACCATTGCTGATACGCAGTGTTGGGATATCAAGCTCGGGTAGACCAGGGACATGGCGGGCTCCGAAGCACTCCGGAAGTTCCGGAACTTGTCCAGCCTGGCCGACCAGTTGCTGAAATTTCTGACCGTTCGTCATCGCAGAAACTAATTGCGTCGCTCGAGTTTCGGGTGAGTTGTTTTTGGTCATCCAGGGATTTTCTTCCGCCTTGCTCATGAGACCAAAACTTGCGAGTGTCAATGACACGCCAACTGCAAGGGCTGGCGCGATCATGTTGTTATTAGAGAATTTTGGTTTTTGTGTTTGATTTTTCACGGATTTCTTCCGATGCAATGGCATCCTACAATACCTGAGGCAAGTTTGGGGAAGCGCACGAATACTACGTTGACCTATGTACAATGGCAATTTGACGCGGTTGGCCGAAAGCACAGAAGCGGCGAAGTCTATTTCCCCCGCCATTTACTTCCGCAGTTCCCTCAATAGCGGCGTTTTTTAAACCACCAACTGCGTCGTGAACTGATACGCCTCACCCAGCACACCAAAGCCAGCGATGATGATGCCAAGGGTGTCAACTGCTCTGCCTTCGACATAAGTGTGTGCAATTATCAGTAAAGGTCCAAGAACTGCGGGGACGCAATGAAGAAACAGAACAGAATAGCCGAAAATATTGCCAAAAAAGAGGTTCCCCGGACCGGACAGAATTTCCCCCAAAGATATCGCCGACTACTATAAGCTGGCGCCACAACAAACGAGGTTTGCCAATGGACAAAGCAACAACCCGGTTTTATGGTTTCGGCGGGCTGGCGCTTGGAATTGCAGGTAACGCTGTCACCTATTTCCTGATGCTGTTCTACAACCAGGTACTTGGTATTCCTGCGCATCTTGTTGGCATGGCCCTTGCCGTGGCGTTGATTTTTGACGCGATAAGTGACCCTCTTATGGGCATGATTTCTGATCGCACGAGAAGTGTCTGGGGTCGGCGACATCCTTATATCTATGCTGCAGCCATTCCCATGACTCTCAGCTACTGGTTTCTCTGGAACCCTCCGGACTGGATACTGGTGACAAGCAAAAGCACCTTTATCTTTCTTACCATCAACCTGATTCTATTCAGAACCGCTATGACCTGTTTTGACGTTCCGTCAAACGCCATGGTGCCTGAACTCACTAAAAACTATGATCAGCGAACCAGAATGATGTCAGCCCGGGTCTCAACCGCCTGGGTCGGTGGTGTCGCATTTACAATACTGATGTATGGTTATTTTTTGCAGCCCACGGAACTGGAGCCGGTGGGCATCTTAAACAAAGCCGGTTACCAGTCAGCAAGCTGGCTGGGCGCATGTCTGATGCTGACCGCAATCATTGTATCTGCCATCGGTACGCATAAACACATTGGCACCCTGGGCTCTGAAAGACCATACAGCGCAATCAACGTTGCCGAGTTTTACAAAACGGTGGGCAGCATTCTGTCAAACCAGGCATTTCGAACCCTGATGGCCTACGCAATAGTATGGCGGTCTACCGACGGCCTGCTCGCTGCATTGTGGATTTACCTCATGTCATATTTTTGGCTTATCAACTCGGACCAGATCGCTATTCTGAGCGGGACAAACTTTATTGGCGCGGTCATTGCCCTCATCATTACGCCATGGCTTGCCCGTGGACTGAACAAACGAACCGTCATTATATTTACCAACCTTGGTTTTCTGTTCACCAGTGTTTTGCCCGTTGTATTGCGACTCTACGGATTTGTCACCGATGACCGGGTCTTTGCAGTGTTGCTCTCGGTTAACTGGCTGGGTGTACTGTTGCAGGTAATCACACTGTCTCTGATGGCATCAATGATCACCGATGTCTTTGAGGATATTCAGAAGACACATCATGTACGTCATGAAGGTGCAGTAGTTTCCGCGCAGACCTTTGTTGAGAAGGTTTCAAGCGCAGCAGGAACCTGGGCTGCGGGTATGATTCTGCTCATCATTGGATTTCCGGAAAATGCAAATGTGGGTGAAGTAGCCACCGGGGTCGTGCGCGGCCTGGGTCAGTATTACGCTGGCATAGTCGCCGGAGTCTCATTTGTCAGTGTACTGCTGCTGCTCAGATTTAAACTCAACCGCGAACAGCACGAAGAGAATCTGCGGCGCGTGGGCACGGTCTGAGCGGGCATGGCCTGATGCCGCATCGGAACCCATAGGGTCAGCATTTACTCCTGAAAAAGACGTGTTTTGGCTGCTTTTCATTCAGCAGAAGAGACCGCTGATTTATGGAAGGATCAATGCCGCTTACTGCTCAACAACGGACAGGTAAACCAAGAGTA
>JAZFYH010000027.1:0-4777 GCA_036443475.1 Gammaproteobacteria bacterium
GAGTGATTCACCGTTCATCAAGGGCACATTCAAATCCATTTGCCCGGCCGGATGGGGATTCAGATCATTCCGCAGAGATCCCACCACGCGGGCGATGTCGTCGCGGCTTGAATTATTTCGCAACGCATCAGCCAGACGGTCAAAGGCTTTCGGCTCGAGCATTTCTTTTTGCGGGAAGATCAGGCGAAAAATAGGGTCGTTCGGCACATCGGCCCAGTCGATCAGATCCTCAACCACATACTCGTTTACCCTGAATGGCAACACGTTAGCCACTACCTCCATGGCGAAACGGGTCTCGCGATCTAGGGATTTCAACTGCGGTATTTGATCCAGGTGCTGGCGTGTGAACACGCGGTAACTACGCGGTTGAATCGCAGACCCTGGTGCGAAATCCTTGCGAGGTGTGGCTATGGGCATGATTTAAAACCTAAGTTATTGTATTTAAATAATTTTTTCTTACCTCTAGGGTAACGCAATCCACCGCCAAGGTAAAACTTGGCACCGATTAGCCCTTGCCTAGACGGCCTTGCTTTTGGAGAATGGCGGCATGTCTGAAGAAACAATGGCATCCACAACAAACAATGCGTCAGTAATACCGCGTCCGCTGCTTTATGCGGCAGGTTGGGGATCACTGGGCCTGGGTGCTATGGGTGTGGTGCTGCCGATCATGCCAACCGCGCCGTTCCTGCTGGTGTCAGTGGCCTGCTTTGCAAAATCATCACCCGCCATGCATCGGCGCATAGTCAAACTGCCGGTGATTGGCCGTTACCTGAAGGCAATTGATGAAGGCGACGGGATTTCAGAAAAGACACGTTGGGCTGCCATTTCGACCGTTGGCGTAATAACAATTAGCACTGCAATGTTTCTCGCCAAGACCACCCTCGCCAAGACAGTAATGCTCGCTATTGGTCTTAGTGCAACGATCTCGCTGTTGGTTATCCCGCGCCGCCAAAACAAATAAGCCGCGTTGGGGTGTTTTCCGGTTTCTAAATTGTTATCTGCAACGCACGCTGCACAGCCGATCGCATGACAGAATCGGCACGCGTTTCGGCCGCTATGCTGTCGAATTTTTCGATGCTCAAACCATGTTGCTGAATGATTTCTCGTCGTATGCGTGCACGTTCCTCGGCCAAATGCATTTCCTGTTTTGGCGATCGCGATTCAACCATCGCTTCAAAACCTGCCTCGGTGGCGCGCATCTCCCGTAACGCCTGGGCATAACGAACGATATCGTCGACTTCATATCCCCGCTTGGTTTTCGCAAAACCAATTGCGCGCGCCATCAGGTGTTTTTCAAGCACATCTGCGTTGATTTCATCTGTGTCATCACCTGAAACTTCGCGTATCCATTTCATCACCTTGCCGCGAGTTACGTTTTCGTAGATCAGGAATTTGCCCGGCTTAACATTGTATGGTGAACGACCGCGACCACCGGTATCAAAAACCATTCGTGATCCTCCGCTCATGCTGTTCGCGATTCGACTGATATTATCTTCCGACCAGTGTAGCCATGCGCTATTACTGCCGCAGATCAATTGCCAGAAGTGCGTGCCGGTCTTGCGCCGGAACTCCCACACGATTTTCTCGGCGTTTTGCGGGTGTGAACTGCGGGGTTGGTTGAGGCCATGACGTATAGTGCGGATAGCCATTTCCCGGCGTACTGCCGCTGATATCACCAGTTTTTCAAGTTGATAAGGTGCATTGTCAGCACCGACGTTTGTTTCAGTATCGTTTTCCACGGCCAGAGAAACCGTTGTTACCAGCAGCACGGAAAGAAACCCAAACACGTTCCATGTATATTTTTCCCGGCTTATCGTCATTGGCTTTTCTCTACTCCCTAGTTTATACCGACTACATTGATGTATCGCACTACCGTTTCATACGACCTCAAAGTTCAGCTATCTATGTGGTTTTCACATAAACTGCTGGGGCAAATCGCCGGAAATGACCATGCCACGTCCACTACTTATTTTAGTATTATTAGTCACGCACGTTGCTCATGCTGGAGACCCTGCAGTGCAAGCAGCCCGCGAGTGGCGCAAGACGCAAGGCACCAGCATTCTGGAAGAATTCGTTGAATACCTTGCCTTACCCAATGTTGCGGCTGACTTGCCAGCGATTGAAAAAAATGCCGCATATATGGCTGTCGAACTGGAAAAACGCGGTGTGCAAGTTGAAATTTGGCAACACGAGGCGGTAACGCCGGTTGTTTACGGGCGACTGGATGCACCGGGCGCAACCCGGACCCTGGGCTTTTATCTGCACTACGATGGGCAGCCTGTCGACCCCACTCAATGGAGTAGTTCTCCGTGGACACCGACGCTTTACGATGGGTCCATTGAAGATGGTGCCAGGCGTATTTCTTTTCCTGCCGCGAACGAATCTATTGATTCCGATTGGCGAATTTATGCGCGCAGCGCGGGCGACGACAAGGCACCGTTTACCGCCATTCTTGCGGCGTTGGATGCACTGCAACATGCCGGGGTAACGCGGACGTCCAATTTGGTGTTTTTCTTTGAAGGTGAAGAAGAAGCAGGCTCAGTTCACTTGGGCGATTACATGCGCCAACATCGTAAGCAGCTGAAAGTGGATGGCTGGTTGATCATGGACGGCCCAGTGCATCAGAGTCGGCGTCCCCAACTTGTATTCGGTGTACGCGGCTATACCGGGATGGACATCACTGTCTATGGTGCGACGCGTTATCTGCACAGTGGTCATTACGGCAACTGGGCGCCCAATCCGGCGCAAATGCTCGCGCAATTGTTGGCCAGCATGAAAAACTCAAATGGCGATATTCTTGTCAGTGGATATTTTGACAGTGTTAACCCGCTTGGTGATCCGGAACGTGAAGCACTTGGGCGACTTCCTGACACGGATGCTGATTTAAGACGTGAACTCGGCCTGCAACAGACGGAGGGCAGTGGCGCCAGCCTTGCCGAACGCTTGTTGTTGCCGTCGCTGAACATTCGCGGTATGGAAAGTGCTCGGGTAGGCAGTGCTGCACGGAATATTATTCCGGTGCGTGCCGAGGCAAGTCTCGACATGCGACTCGTTGCCGGCAATAACCCGTCCGACATGATGGCATTGGTGGAAGCACACATTCGTGAACAGGGATTTCACATTGTTCGCGTAGAACCGAACAACGCTACTCGTCTTAAACACCCCAAGATTGCCAAAGTCATTCGTCAACACGGTTACCCCGCAGCGCGCACGCCCCTGGACAGTGAATTTGCCAGGCAGGTTATTAGCGCTACGCGACGAGTTACTGGTGAAGAGCTTGTCATACTTCCGGCCGCCGGCGGGTCTCTACCTCTGTACCTGTTTAACGACATCCTGAAGGCACCGGTCATAATGGTTCCGATCGCCAACCATGACGATAACCAGCACGCGCCCGACGAAAATCTGCGCCTGGCAAACCTCTGGTACGGCATCGATTTGCTCGCCGGGCTGTTTACGATGCAAGAGTAATATCACCCGGGAGGTAAAAATGCGCATTCCAGTTTTCCTATTCATGTTGGTGCCACTGGCCAGCCTGGCCGCATCCGAAGGCGGCGGTATGTCGCAATCTCAGTTGGAGAACACCATCCGCAGCCTGAGTTCGATGCATGAGGGCGGTGACGGTTTATTACGTTTTGTCTACAAAAATGTACCCATGGTTGCCGTTTCCGATATTGCCAACGATCGCATGCGCATCGTGGCACCGATCGTTGCACTCGAAGAACTCGAGCCGCAACAACTTTTCTACATGCTTGCCGCCAATTACCACACCGCACTGGACGCGCGCTACGCCATTAGCGAGGGCGTAGTTTACGGGGTATTTATACACCCGCTTGCAGCGCTTACCGACGAGGAAATTACCGCCGCGCTGCGCCAAGTAGCTGGTGTGGTGCTGACATTCGGTAACGAATACACCAGCGGAGAACTGGTCTTTGGCGCCCAGTAAGCCGCGCTTCACGCGTTGAATTTACCTTTTGTAATGTCCGTTAAACAATGTAAATTATTGAATTATTGAGAGTTTTTCGATTGACGGTTTTTATGCCCGCATCAATACTGAACCCATGGTTTGGGAACAGCCTGCCACTTGGGGAAACACGAGGATAAGGCAATGTTGGATGCGAGGCAGAAAGAACAGGATCGACTGGTAAAAACCCGTCTCATTAGCCTGGCGGAGAAAATGCTACGACCGCTAGTCAGGCTGTTGATTCGTTACGGCATGTCTTGCCAGGAATTCTCAGAAATTGTGCGTTGGGTGTTTGTGGACACGGTAATGCACGAAAAAGAATTTGCCCTGGGCGGTCGGTCCAAGCAGTTCAAGTCAAGGGCGGCGGTTCTTACCGGATTGTCGCGTAAGGAAATTCTGCGGCTCACCGGAATACCCCAGCCCCAAGACAGCGATGCCATGCAAAGCTGCAATCGTGCAGCCCGGGTTTTGACTGGCTGGTGCGAAAACAAGGAATTTCTTGATGCCAGTGGGCGACCACGCGTACTCAAATTTCGTTCTGGTCAGGGCAGTTTCGCGGAACTGGTTCGTCAATACAGTGGTGACGTGCCACCGCGTGCCATCCTTGATGAACTAAAGCGCTGCGAGGCGGTAACTATGATAGGTAATGGCGAAGTGCATTTCCGCCAGTTTTCCTATCACGCGCCGGTTAGCAATTACGACGAAATTGAACAGTTTGACAAAGTCGGGGACGAAGCTAGACCGCCACTACAACAGGCGTATCGCGAAACAGCGTAAAAGCCTTTGCAGGCTGGCAAATGAAGTCCACAAGGCAGC
>JAZFYH010000028.1:0-5240 GCA_036443475.1 Gammaproteobacteria bacterium
TAGGATTTTGTTGTTCAAGATGTTTTTCCTGCGATTTTCGCCAACCAGGCAATGTACGCGGAGTGTTCCAGCGAACAGGTCCATTTGTAGGCCTGGTCAAGTGTTTCACCACGGGCGTATACACCATGTCCGCGATAGATGGTTATCGGATGGGTTGCTAGATTTTTAGCAACAGCCGCAGCCGATTTCTCTACGTATTCTTCGTAACTCAAATTGATTACCGGAACAGAATTGAAATAGTACGCGCCTTCGAAATCAACGGGCGCGAAATCTTTGCCATCCAGCGTCAGGGCAACGGAGTGTGGGCCATGGCTATGCAGTATAGCGTTTGCGGTAGGGCAGCATTGGTACACCGCAATATGCAGGCGAGCATCCTGTGAGGCGGTTTCGCCAATCTTGCCCTGCAGCGTGCACGCGACCAGGTCGTCTGCTTGCAGGTCCTCGGCTGCGGCGCCACTGGGCGTGATCCAGATGGTTTCTCCGTCACGTACGGAGACGTTACCGCTGTGCGAATCGTTTAATCCATGCGTGCGCAGACGGCGATAATAGTTGAGCAATTGCTGTCGGGCATTCAAGACAGATACCTCCGCAGCAGCAGTATATTATTTCTTTGGTGACGCTGTCGGGTGGCGGGTTGGCCTTGTGCGATGGAGTTGAATGCCGCAGCATGCGTGGAAATCAGCGTTTGCGGAGTCGATGTCATGTCCAATCGGACCATCCAGGTCGATGACGGTTTATACCAGTACATTCTTGACGTATCGCTGCGTGAGCTGCCATTACAGAAAGAATTGCGCGAAGAAACCGCCAGTGACCCCATGGCAAACATGCAGATCTCGCCGGAACAGGGCCAGTTTATGGCCATGCTGGTCAAACTCATGGGCGCAAGAAATTGCATTGAAGTCGGCGTGTTTACCGGGTATTCGAGCCTTGCGGTGGCCATGGCGATTCCCGACGATGGCCGGATTGTGGCTTGTGATGTCAGCGAGGAATGGACCAAGACCGCGCGCCGTTACTGGCAGCGCGCAGGCGTGGAGCACAAAATCGATTTGCACATTGCAGCGGCGGAACAAACCCTCACCAATCTCGTTTCCGGAGGTGGTTCGGGCAATTACGATTTTGCGTTCATCGACGCCGACAAAACGGGGTACGCGCGCTACGTGGAACTTTGTCATGATTTGTTGCGCAGCGGCGGGATAATTGCCATCGACAACACCTTATGGGGTGGCAGCGTCATTGATGAGTCTGCGCAGGACGATGACACCCGGGCGATACGCCTGCTCAATGAAGCGCTGCACAACGATGAACGTTTTGATATTAGCTTGTTACCGTTGGCGGATGGATTGACCTTGTTGCGCAAGCGCTAGGTTTATCTCGCAAAATCGCAGTGGACGGAAACGGTCCGCAAACCAGGAGGAACACGAATGACTACGCTGTTTGAAAAAATCATCAACAAAGAAATCCCGGCGGAAATTGTCTATCAAGATGACCGCGCAATTGCGTTTCGCGACATCAATCCTAAGGCACCTGTGCATATTTTGATCGTTACGAAAAAAGTAATCCCAAGTGTTGACGATATTAGCGACGAAGATGAGCCCTTGGTGGGGCATTTGTTTACAGTGGCACGAGATTTAGCACGTCAGGAAGGAATTGCAGAAGACGGTTATCGTTTGATTGTCAATTGCAAAGATGACGGCGGTCAGGAAATTTACCATCTGCATATGCATTTGCTCGGTGGTCAACCTATCGGACCCATGGTGATCGGTTGAGCATGACTCGAGTTGCGGCATGCCTGATTTTCTTGTTAATCACGTTGAGCAGCCACGCAGAAGTCCGGCTGGAAGGCGAGTTCATGCAGGGCTCACTGGTTGTCGGAAGCACTGATCCAGGTAGCATCGTGGTGTTTGGCGGTGATGAAATTCGTGTTTCCGACGATGGGGTTTTCCTGATCGGCTTTAATCGCGACGAACCTGAAAACGTATCGCTGGTCGTGAAATTACCCGACGGTACGATTGAGGATCGCGTAATTAATGTACGAGCACGCGAATACAATATTGACTACGTGGAAGGCGTACCAGTAGAGACCGTTACACCTCGGCCGGAGGATCTGGAACGAATACGCAAGGATACTGCGTTAATCCGAAAGGCCAGATCGAATGACGACCCACGCACGGATTTCATGGCTGGATTCAGCTGGCCGGCGCGCGGACGCATCAGTGGCGTGTATGGCAGCCAGCGCATTTACAATGGCGAGCCGCGAAGGCCGCATTTTGGCTTGGACATTGCCGCACCCATTGGCACGCCAGTTACGGCACCCGCACCAGGCATTGTTACCCTGACACACCCTGACATGTTCTATTCCGGCGGCACCATAATGATTGATCACGGGCATGGCCTTTCTTCCAGTTTTTTGCACTTGAGCAAAATTTCAGTTGAGACCGGCAGCGTTGTAAAGCAGGGACAAAAGATCGGTGAAATCGGCATGAGTGGCCGGGCTAACGGACCGCACCTTGACTGGCGCATTAATTTATTCAACATTCGCTTGGATCCACAATTGCTCGTCTCGGGAAATTCACAATAAGATCTGGAGTTCATAAATGAATAGCAAACTATTCGCTTTCGCCGCCGTCAGCGGCATGCTGGTACTTGGTGCATGTAGCAATGAGGATGAAGGAAGAAAGATTGCAATGAATGACAAAACAATACCGCAGCCAATCGCAAAAACAGTTCCTCATGAAATGACGGCCCATGGTGATACGCGCGTCGACAATTATTACTGGATGCGCGACGACGAACGCAAAGATCCTGATGTACTCGAATACTTAAATGCCGAAAACAAATATTTGGAAAAAATGCTGGCGCATACTAATGCGTTACAGGAAAATCTTTATCAGGAGTTAATTGAGCGTATTAAACCCGATGACGAATCTGTGCCGCACAGGCTTGGCAATTATTATTATTTTACCCGTTACGAAGCGGGCAAAGAGTATCCGATCTATTCGCGGCGTAAAGGTGGTGAAGACGGACCAGAAGAAATCTTGCTGGATGTAAACGTTTTGGCGGAACCGTATGAGTTTTACCAGATCGGCAATTTTGAAATCAGTACTAACGAAAAATTAATGGTTTATGCGGAAGATTCGGTTAGCCGAGGTCAACATATCTTAAGAATCAAAAACTTGGAGACCGGTGAGCTCTATCCCGAGAAAATTGAAAATGCCGATTCGCCTTTGGCCTGGGCCAGCGATAATGAAACGCTATTTTATATTAAATTGCAGGATGAAACCCTAATTCCTTATCAAGTGTATCGTCACAAGTTAGGCACCGATCCAAGCAACGATGAATTAGTCTACGAAGAAAAAGACAACACCTATTTTATGTGGCTGGGCAACACACGTGACAAGCGGCATATTATAATTTCTTTATCCAGCACCTTAACGTCGGAAATGCGGTTATTGTCTGTTGCGGATCCCCAGGGCGAATTCAAAACGTTTTTACCGCGCGAAAACGGTCACGAATATTTTATTGAACCCTTAGGAAATGTTGCATATATCCGCACCAATTGGGATGCGGAGAATTTCCGTCTAATGAAAGTGCCGCTTAGCACGTCCGCCGATAAATCGACTTGGGAAGGAGTCGTGGCGCATCGCGACGATGCCTTCATTCAGGACTTTGATGTGTTTGACAATTACCTGGTCGTCGAGGAAATGGATGACGCCAATGTCCGTTTAAGGGTATTACCGCTGGGAGAAGGCGAAGAATTTATTGTGGATTCCGATGAACCGGCGTATGCCGCGTTTATCGATTACAACCCGAACACGGATACGGATATTCTGCGTTATACATACGAGTCCATGGCAACAGCAGAGTCGGTATTTGATCACAATATGGCTACTGGCGAGCGCGTCTTACGTAAACAGCAATTTGAAGGCAAGGATTACGATCCGACAAATTATGAAACAGCACGTGTCTACGCGACTGCGCGGGACGGTACATCCATTCCTGTTTCGTTGTTGTATCGAAAGGGCACAAAGCCGGATGGCAAACATCCTTTATACGTGCTGGGTTATGGCTCCTACGGTAATTCCTATGAAACCACGTTTCGCAGCCAACGTTTGAGTTTGGTGAATCGCGGTTTTGTTTTTGCCCTGACGCATATTCGCGGTGGTCAGGAACGCGGCCGGCAATGGTATGAAAACGGTAAGTTATTTAATAAGAAAAATACCTTTACCGATTTTATTGACGCTACGGAATACCTAGTAGAGGAAGGTTGGGGCAATCCTGATAAAGTTGTTGGCTCGGGCCGCAGTGCAGGCGGTTTACTGATTGGTGCCGTTGCAAATATGGCTCGGGAAGGGTTATTTACCGCACTGGTTACTGAAGTGCCGTTTGTTGATGTCATCACCACGATGTTGGACGACAGTATCCCGTTAACCACATTTGAATATGACGAGTGGGGTAACCCAAATCAAAAGGATTATTATGATTACATGTTGTCTTATTCTCCCTACGACCAGGTAGAAGCAAAAAACTATCCACATTTGCTGATCAGCACCGGCTTATGGGATCCCGCCGTACAGTATTGGGAGCCCGCAAAATGGGTGGCAAAATTGCGTGCGACAAAAACACAAAATAATTTGTTATTAATGTATACGAATATGAATGCAGGCCATCGTGGAGGTTCGGGAAGGTTTGAGCGCATGAAGGATCGTGCGCGCGAATATGCATTTATTTTTGATTTGTTCGGCGTCAACTAATGCAGCCAGTAATTATTATTCACGGTGGTATGGGCGCGCGTGAAGGTGAGCACGCAGCGTTCAACGAGTATGCCAAGCATCTGGATGAAATTATCATTGAGAGTTACGAGATCCTGAAAACTGGCACGGCAATGAACGCGGTTAGGTTTGCATTACTCAAGCTTTAATACGATCCTTTGTTTAATGCCGGCACTGGTTCAAGTCTGCAAAGTGACGTGTTTTCGCGTATGTCGTCTGCAATCATGAATACGGCCAATAATATATTTTCCGGCGTCATCAATATAGAACGAGTGAAAAACCCTATAGAGGTCGCCTGGCTATAGGCCGGTGAGCAACACACCGTGTTGTCCGGCATCCAGGCAACACAGTATGCGCGTGAGGAGGGTTTTGAAGAATATGACCCGATTACAGTGCATCGCTTGCGCGAATTCAAACGTCGCGAGAAAGGGCGCAGCGGTACGGTTGGTGCCGTGGCGCTGGATGCGCACA
>JAZFYH010000029.1:0-8100 GCA_036443475.1 Gammaproteobacteria bacterium
AAAACCCAGAACCTGGAATACTCAGCGCATGTATCAAAACTCAGGACCTGGAAATCCCCAGCGCATGTATCAAAACTCAGGACCTGGAAATCCCCAAGCATGAACTGAAGACCCAGCGACTGGAAAACCTAAAGCATGTATTAGATCCTCACGACTATTGCCACGTGAATCGTCGAGGGGGCGGGCGCGAAAAAGCAGCTATTATAGACAGCCTCCGATGTATCCTCACAGAGATCTTTGAGTGACCACAAAAAGCGCTAACTTCGGTGATATAAGGGATAAAATCCGCGAAAATGCGGATAAATGTGTTAAATGTGCCTTATGCCTTCCACACTGTCCCACCTATCTATTAACCCGTGAAGAAGGCGAATCACCGCGTGGTCGGCTGAGTCTGATGACAGCAATTGCCGACTCCCGGCTAGGCAATGACCCGACAACTCGTCATCACCTGGCGAACTGCCTGGATTGTCGCGCCTGTGAAGCGGTGTGCCCGGCGAACGTCCCATACGGCACAGTGCTGGCTGACACGCGCTCTCTGCAGGCCTCGCTTTGGCAACCTCATGAGTCATTGCTGACCCGGACAAGTACGCGAGTATCAAAGCAAGCGTTGTTTCGACAAGTCCTGGCGATATTGGCCTCGACCGGCACACTGCGACTATTAAGTCGCCTGCCTGGGGTGTTTGGACGATTGCTACGCGGCCTGCCGACAAGTTTTCCACGCGCGCCAAATCGCGGTGCACGATACACAGCAAAAGCAAGATCGCGAGGTACGGTCGCGCTGTTTCTAGGCTGCTCGGCAACCTCACTGGACACGCAAACCCTGCAAGACAGCATTACGATTCTCACAGCTGCGGGATTCGAGGTGGTGATCCCTGCAGGACAGGTTTGCTGTGGCGCTTTGGCGGCACATGCCGGACGTGCGCAAGAATCGCGGGCATTGTTTGAAAGCAACAATTTGGCATTCCTTGACGACAATTTCGACGCCGTGATTGTCACCGCGACAGGATGCGCAGCGTATTTTAATGACCTGGCAAATACGGCAGAAAAATCGCTCGCGGTTACAGAGATCTGCCAGTTCCTGCTCGACACGCGTGCACTGGATGACATCCGTTTCAACGCACTGAGAAAAACCGTGGCGCTACACACGCCTTGCACTGCCCGCAACATATTGCGAAACGATGATTGCACACGACAACTAATGAACTACCTGCCGGGTATTCGTATCACCGAACCAATGGTAAAACACTGTTGTGGCGCCGCCGGCAGTTACTTTCTGGATCACGCAGACACCGCCACTGAACTGGCCCAGCAGTTATTGAATTCGCTGCACTTCGTGGACAGTGACATGCTTTGCACGACCAATTACGGCTGCGGTATGCACCTGAGAGCGCAGCTTGCTATAACCGATGGTATCGAAGTGCTGCACCCGGTCTCCCTGCTGGCGCGACAATTGTCGGCGACTGATTAGGGGTCTGCGGTTATACTTTGAGCCATGCGTGCCGAGTTATCACCGTTGGATCAGTTCATTGCAAGCATGGACACTGCACTGCGTACCGTGCTTGCACCACCGATTGCGCAACGCCCATCGCCCGCTGATAAAGTTTCGGGTGAACCGGAAACAGCAGCGGAACGCGAGCTGGTTGGCAGGTTGATGCGCATTAATCATGCGGGCGAAATTGCGGCGCAGGCGCTTTACCACGGCCAAGCCGTGACCGCGAAAAACCGGGCGTTACGGGACGACCTGTTACGTGCAGCCGGAGAGGAAAACGATCATCTCACCTGGTGCGAAGCGCGCCTGCGTGATCTCGGTGATGCCCCAAGTCGACTGGCACCATTTTGGTATATCGGTTCTTTTATTATGGGTGCCGGCGCGGGCCTGCTGGGTGACCGCTGGAGCCTTGGTTTTCTCGCAGAAACTGAGCGCCAGGTTGAAGCGCATCTCGACGAACACCTGGAGCGCCTGCCGGAAAATGACCACAAAAGCCGGGCGATTCTCGAGCAAATGAAACAAGATGAAATTCACCACGCTCGCTACGCGATAGAAGCCGGTGCCAGGGACTTGCCAGAACCGGTGCGGGGCCTCATGAAGTTGGCTTCGCGCGTGATGACGCGCAGCGCTTACTGGTTCTGATTCAAACAAGCTAACTACGGGTATTGGCGTCGCCCATGTTGCGGCCGTAATAGATCTCTTCCATTTCAAATCCCAACCGCTCGCAAATTTCCTTTCTTTCCTGTACGGATAAATCTTCAATACCTGTTCCAAACAGGTAATTGTCGAGGTCGAATTCCTTCAGAATCATTTTGGTATGAAAAATATTTTCTTGATATACGTTCACATCTACCACGCGGTAGCGCTGATTAGTGTCGTCGGCAAGATAATTCTGGATAGAATTGATGTCGTGATCGATAAAGTGCTTCGCGCCGTTCACGTCACGGGTAAATCCACGCACCCGGTAATCCATAATGACAATATCCGATTCAAATTCATGAATCAGGTAATTCAATGCTTTCAGCGGCGAAATGTGCCCACAGGTTGCAACATCAATATCCACCCGAAACGTACTGATGCCATTGTCAGGATGGCTTTCCGGATACGTGTGTACGGTGATATGGCTTTTGTCCAAATGCGCAACAACTGTATCGGGCAATGGTCCGGGTGACTCGCTCTTGGCGTCGTCGATCTCGCGCCGGCTGATCGGTTCTTCCGCAATCAGCATGGTGACGGACGCGCCCTGCGGTTCGTAATCCTGGCGGGCAATATTGAGAATGTTGGCACCAATGATGTCGGCAACGGCGGTAAGAATCTGGGTCAGGCGTTCTGCATTGTAAGCTTCGTCGATGTACTTGATGTATTCCGCGCGGTGTCGCTGCGTTTTTGCATAACACACGTCATAGATGTTGAAACTGAGCGTCTTGGTGAGGTTGTTGAACCCTTGCAGCTTGAGCGTGCTGCCTGTCATCGCTTGTCCTCCATCCCCGCCACCCGGCATTTCGAGGCCGCACATTATCACTCATTTTCACCCGGCGGGGGCTAGTAGGCGGCGGCCCGATCGTGACAGACTTGCCAAGCGTAATACGCTGGTTTAAAAAGGTTATTCGTTTGTGGAGAACCGTATTACGCGGCTGACGATGACCAGACCAACCGATAAGGGTATGGGCAACCAGGCAATAGACCGTTTCCTGGCGGCCTGCCACGTCCGGCATTTTCCTGCCAAGTCGGTCGTGATTCACGCCGGTGACAAACCGGACACCTTGTACTTCATTATCGACGGATCGGTTGCCGTCGTTATTGAAGACGAGGAAGGCAACGAGATCGTGCTTTCCTACCTGAACCGCGGCGAGTTCTTTGGCGAAATGGGTATGTTTATTGAAGACGCGCGCCGCAGCGCATGGGTGCGTACGCGCACCGAGACCGAGATTGCGGAAATGCATTACGCACGCTTCAAACAATTGGCCGATGAAAATCCGGATCTGTTGTTTCAACTGGCGTCGCAACTTGCCGCACGACTTGGTCGCACCACGCGCAAGGTGGGCGACCTCGCTTTTCTTGATGTTACCGGCCGCATTGCGCGGACCTTACTGGATCTCTGCCATGAACCGGATGCCATGACGCACCCCGATGGCATGCAGATTCGCATTAGCCGTCAGGAAATTGGTCGCATTGTTGGGTGTTCACGCGAAATGGCGGGAAGGGTGTTAAAAGCACTGGAAGAACAGGGACTGCTTGCCGTTTCCGGCAAAACCATCGTCGTGCTCGGTGCAACACCGACCAGTGAGGAAGCGGATTCCAAACTCACCTCAGGTTTAACTTTCAAGTAAATCTCGGAATTTACTTCAGATTTGACTTCCAAATAATTCCTGATATTTTTCCGCGGGATTTTTACAACGCATCAGCGTTTCTCCCAGCAGAAAAGCATTAATGTCCGCCGAGTTCATGCGCGTTATCACGTCGCGTTCAGTAATGTCGCAGTCAACAATTGTTATTCTTTCTTCTGGCACGAGCGCGGCAAGCTCAAGCGTCGCATCAAGTTCATCTGAAGGCGGCTTAACTTCACGGCAATTTATCGAGATCATGTTTATCGGTAATACCAGCGCCCGCTCCAGTTCATCCACGTCGTGCACCTCCATTAGCACATCGAGGTCCAGTTCAAGCGCGAGTCCCGCGTACTCGTTGAGTTTCATGTCATCAAGAATCGCGGCAATGAGCAGGATTGCGTCGGAACCAATCAAACGGGATTCATATACCTGCCAGGAATCGATAATGTAATCCCGCCGCAACACCGGCAATGGGCAGGCATCGCGCGCGCGTTCCAGAAAACGTGTACTGCCCTGGAAAAAATCCCGATCCGTCGCAACCGACAGGCAGGTGGCACCCGCGTCGGCAAGCGTACGCGCCAATTCCACTGGCAAAAAATCGTCACGCAACAGGCCTTTGCCAGGTGCGGCGCGACTGATTTCTGCAACGACTGCGTTGCGACCCTCCAGCAAACGGTCATACAAGGCCGAACGAAAGCCCCGCGGCGGTGCGGCGTACTGCACTGCCTCGCGCAGTTCTTGCACGCTACGCCATTCCCTGCCCGCGGCAACCTCCGCAGACTTTGCCGCTATAACGGATTGCAGGAAACCAGTCGCTTCAGTCATGGGTACAAGAGGTCGTGGCCTAACGAACGAACATCATCGCACAACCTGCATGCGGCATCTAAGCACCAGAAACAATAAAGAAAATTCGCTTACTTATGGTTCAGGAAATTCTGCAGCAGCTGGTGGCCGTGTTCGGTCAAGATGGACTCGGGATGAAACTGCACACCTTCTGCACCCAGTTCCCGGTGCCGGAATCCCATGATTTCCTCGCGCTCACCCTGCGAGTCTTCAGTCCAGGCGGTGATTTCCAGAGCTTGTGGCAGTGATTGTGCATCCACAACCAGTGAATGGTAACGCGTGGCCACAAACCCGTCCGGCAGGTCAGCAAATACGCCCACACCGGTATGGCGGATCACCGAAGTTTTGCCATGCATGATCTGCCCGGCGTGTGTAATGCAACCGCCAAAGGCCTGACCAATCGCCTGGTGCCCCAGGCAAACACCGAGAATGGGTATGTGGCCGGCAAAAGTTCGTATCACGTCCAGAGAAATACCTGCTTTGTTCGGGGTGCACGGGCCCGGCGAGAGGACAATGTGTGACGGCTTGAGTGAGTCGATAGCCTCGACACTGAGTTGATCGTTGCGATAAACCAGCACCTCGGCGCCCAGTTCGCCCAGGTACTGCACCAGGTTGAAGGTAAAGGAATCGTAGTTATCGATCATCAACACCATGCAATGCTTCTCCCGGACTGATATCCCGGCGAACTGCTTACAACATCAAGGTACTGTACGGCGTGCAACGCGTGATCAGGCAGCCAGTGCCTTGCGCATGTCACCGATGATCTGTTGGTAATTCTTGGCACCGAAAATGGCGGATCCTGCCACGAAGGTATCAGCACCAGCATCGGCAATGCTGCGTAGGTTGTCCAGTTTCACACCGCCATCTATTTCCAGGCGAATGTCTTTGCCACTTTGCGAGATGCGCTGGCGTGCGGCCTGCAACTTTTCCAGTGCGGAAGAAATAAACTGCTGACCGCTGAAACCGGGATTCACCGACATAATGAGAATCATGTCCAGTTTGTCCATCACGTGATCAAGGTAATCCAGAGGCGTGGCCGGGTTGAACACCAGGCCCGCTTTGCAACCTAGGTCACGAATTAAGCTTAATGTCCTGTCAACATGATCAGCTGCTTCCGGGTGAAATGTAATGCAACTTGCGCCAGCCTTGGCAAAATCTGGAATGATGCGATCCACGGGACGAATCATCAGGTGCACATCAATTGGTGCCTGCACGCCATGCGACCGCAGGGCATCGCACACCAGCGGCCCGATGGTCAGGTTGGGCACAAAATGATTGTCCATCACATCAAAGTGCACCCAATCCGCACCCGCTGCGAGTACGGCATCCACTTCCTCGCCTAGGCGGGCAAAGTCCGCGGAAAGAATGGATGGCGCAATCACGTAGTCCGCCATGCGAATCTCCAGTGCACTTGCGGGGCGCTAACTTTACCCGAAGCGATTTACGATTGCAGCCGCGTGCCACGCTTACTTCATGCCACGCGACTCTTTAATTAGGTCGTAGGACGCGTTGATTTCCTGAGTTTTTTCCTGCGCAATCTTGAGCATTTCTTCCGGCAGACCTTTGGCGATGAGTTTGTCCGGGTGGTGCCGTGAAACCAGTTTGCGAAAGGCTTTTTTCACCTCGGCATCATTGGTGCTGCTGTCCACACCTAGCACCTGGTAGGCCTCTGCCAGGTGGTCCACCTGCGCTGCTGCCTGCTGGCCGCCGCTATGCCGACGTTGCTGAGCCCGGATCAGTGCTTCCAGTTGCTGTAGTTCAAAAGCACTAACGCCCAGGTAACGGCCAACGCGTTCCAGGATGCCGCGTTCGGCCTGTGAAATGCTGCCATCCGCCATGGCAGCCTGTATCTGGATTTCCAGGAACATTACGCTCAGGTCGTGACGCCGCCCGCATTCGCGGCGGAACTGTTGCATGACGTCATCCAGTGGGAAGTCATCGCGCTTGCCTTCCGAAAACAAACGGATTGCCGCGTCCTTTTGCGCCGCGCCCAGGTTCATGTGATTCATGACTGCGCGTGCCATCTGGATTTCACGTTCCGAGACACGACCGTCGGCTTTGGCAATGTGCCCCATAACTGAGAAAGTGGCGGTGAAAAACGCAGCCTGCACCCGCCCGCTGTCCGCACCCTGCGACCAGTCAAGACGGTTACTGCCTGCATCAAAACTGTGGCCGATACTGGCGCCCAGCAAAGCACCGAGTGGCCCGCCCAACATGAAACCCAGGGTGCCGCCAATGACTTTGCCCCACCAACTCACAGTTGTGTTACCTCTTTATATGGTCGCATCGCCCACGCACCTTAGGGACCGTTATCCGGCAAATCAAGCGGGCTGGACGCACCTGCCGCCATGCACCAAGATAAGCCTTTTTTTGCAGTCACCCCGCAACCGGAACCGACATGGCCCAGAGCAAAGCCGTATTCGAAACAGACCTGAAAAGCCTGCCCATTACCTACCGCGGCAAGGTGCGCGACATCTACAAGCTGGACAGCGGCCATATGTTGTTTGTGGCGTCAGATCGCCTGAGCGCGTTTGATGTCATTCTGCCTTCGCCCATTCCCGGCAAGGGTCATGTGCTGACGGAAATTTCCAACTTCTGGTTCTACCGCACCGCGGACATCGTGCCCAATCATCTTGCTGATTTAAAACCCGAAGACGTCGTGCAGGACTACCTTGACCTGGAAGAAGTACAAGGCCGCGCCGTAGTGGTACAAGAACTTGAGCCCTTACCCGTTGAAGCCATAGTACGCGGTTACATCATTGGTTCCGGCTGGAAGGAATACCAGGCATCCGGCAGCGTGTGCGGCATTGCTGTGCCGGAAGGTCTGCGCATGGCAGATAAATTGCCGCAGCCCATTTACACGCCCTCCACCAAGGCCGAAGTGGGCGCTCACGATGAAAACATTACCTTCGAACAGACTGTTGAACTGCTCGGTTTTGACATGGCTAACCAGGTGCGCGACATCAGCATTCAGCTATACACCTACGCCGCGTATTACGCCCAAGAGCGGGGTATTATTATTGCTGATACCAAGTTTGAATTCGGTTTGAACAAAGCCGGTGACCTGGTGTTAATGGACGAAGCCCTGACGCCGGACTCTTCCCGCTTCTGGCCAGCCAGCACTTACCGTCCTGGCATGAGCCCACTGAGTTTCGATAAACAATACGTGCGTGACTATTTGGAAACACTGGACTGGGACAAAAAAGCGCCCGGCCCGGAACTGCCGGAAAACATCATTAATAAAACTGCAGAAAAATACGCGGAAGCCTTGCGGCTGATTACCGGCCAGGCTTGAACGCACCGGCGCGTGTGTTACTCCAGTTCGCGCTTGATGATGGTCTTGTTGGTACGTACTGGCTGCCTTCTCGTTATGGCCGTGGCACCTTCGATGCGTTCTACCCACCCGTCTGAACCAAAGGTTACGGTAAATCGGTCGCGGCG
>JAZFYH010000030.1:0-3647 GCA_036443475.1 Gammaproteobacteria bacterium
GGTTTGCAGTGAACAGATAGCAAGCGTGACTCAAAATTCGCAATTTCACGGCCAGTCATCAGGCGAAGCCTCACAAGCTCCTAATCCCATCACGATATTTATGAGTGGTGACGTAATGACAGGAAGAGGCATAGATCAAGTGCTGCCTCATCCCAGCGATCCCGTTATCCACGAATCATTCATGAAAAGCGCGATCGGATATGTAGAACTTGCCGTACCGGTTAATAAGCCAATTCACAAACCGGTCAACTTTTCTTACATCTGGGGAGACGCGTTGGCGGAATTAGAAAGAATACACCCGGATATCAAGATCATTAACTTAGAAACGAGTGTTACAACCAGTAACGATTATTGGCGGGGCAAGACAGTACATTACCGAATGCATCCTAAGAATATTCCTGCTTTGACAGCGGCCGGAATAGATTTTTGTTCGCTGGCGAATAACCATATTCTTGATTGGGGTTATGCCGGTCTAACAGAAACTTTAGAAACCTTGCAGAAAGCGGATATCAACTATTCAGGGGCGGGCCGGAGTCTTCAAGCAGCGGAAGCGCCGGCGGTCATAGAAGTCGCGGGAAAAGGCCGTGTAATCGTGTTTTCCTACGGCTCGATAAGCAGCGGCATTCCAGCTAATTGGGGCGCTACAGCGGACAAGGCCGGAGTGAATCTGCTTAAAAACTTGTCTGGAGAAACCATTCAGCATATCAAGGCAAAAGTCGAAGCCGTGAAACAAGCCCGGGATATTGTTGTGGTCTCCATTCATTGGGGCAGCAATTGGGGCTATTGGGTTCCACGTGAACAAACGGAATTTGCCCATAAACTTATCGATGAGGCGAGGGTGGATATTATTCACGGCCATTCATCCCACCATGTCAAGGGCATAGAAGTTTATAAAGAAAAACTGGTTATTTACGGTTCCGGTGATTTTCTGAATGACTATGAGGGAATCGGCGGCTATGAGAGTTTTAGAGGTGATTTGGCTTTGATGTACTTTGTGAGCATAGATGCAGAAACAGGAAAGCTCGTCCACTTGCAATTGACACCTATGCAGATTAAACGTCTTAAAGTGAATCGCGCATCGGAAGCAGGGGCGCTTTGGCTACGCGATACCTTAAATAGAGAAGGCGAAAAGTTCGGCACGCGAGTGGAAATGAGCCAGGATAATTCCTTAGTGCTCAAATGGGATTAGAAATCTACGGTCAGAGTAAAATTACAATAGTTGAACCCCCCATGCGGCGGTTTTTGTCCATGCCGATAGGCATTTTCACTTTGAACCCAAGTACACGCAACCTGCTAAAACGTAGTAGCAAGACACAGCGCATGGATGTGTTTTCGGATATCTGGGCCTGGGTGCAGCCGCTACAAAGTTAAGTACGGCCCACCTAAATCCGCTCCGTTTTTAGGCTGTGTGTTTGGCGACTAAATGATCGAACTCCTGGACCGCCACCGCGGGCGATGAGGTGAATGAAATTCCGGTCAACTTGGCTAACTCAATCGAAACTTTCATTGCCGCCTCGGTCCCGGGTAGATCCAATACGAGCACCAAGTCGTGAATACCCAGCAAGGCATACATGGCGGTGACTTCGCCGCCATTGGCTTGAATAATTTCGATGGCGCCATCGGTGCGCTCGGCGCTAATATCTTTCAAGGCTTCCGGAGAATAGTTACCGAACAGGAAGAATGCTGACATTTTTACCTCCTCCGCCTTCGTCAGAGCAAGACAATGACTGATGAGAAGACGACGCCGCGTATAAAGCGGGCATGAATAAAATATAGCACTCTTTTATGAGCAGCATTTGGGGTCAGAGTAAAAATATCGCAAAAGAAAAGCTTACTTAATCGGAGCAATCTAAATGAGTAACCCAGATAAACTGCAACTGTATTCGTGGTGCACGCCCAACGGTCATAAAATCCATATCATGCTGGAAGAGCTGGGTGTGGAATACGATATTCACGCGATCGATATCGGTAAGGGCGACCAATTCCAACCGGAATTCCTGAAAATAAGCCCGAATAACAAAATACCAGCGTTAATCGATCCCGACGGACCTGGCGGGAGTCCGATCTCTGTTTTCGAATCCGCTGCGATATTAATTTACCTGGCGGACAAGTTTGACCGGTTTTTCCCTTCGACGACGCGCAAGCGACTTGACGTATTGCAATGGCTGATGTTTCAAATGGCCAGTGTCGGCCCTATGCTGGGCCAGGCGCATCATTTCCGCCGCTATGCCGACGAAAAAATCCCCTACGCGATAGAGCGTTATACCAAAGAGGCAAAGCGCATTTACCGCGTCATGAATACACATTTGGAGGATAAGCACTATTTTGCAACCGATACTTACACGATTGCTGATATCGCCATTTATCCCTGGACGCGCAGCAACGAAAAACAAGGCGTTGATCTAAACGACTATCCACATTTCAAACGTTGGTATGAAAACGTCGGTGGCCGACCGGCGGTCGAAAAAGGTATCGACGTTTTGGAAAATTACCAGCGCGAAATGACGGCCGAAGACAAAAAAGTTTTGTTCAATCAGCAGTAAATAACTACTCTGTTTCCAATAAATAATTCTTATTTAGTCATGATAATTATTGCATTTTCTTGCAACCTTTTTTCGTTTTCATGCGTCTAATCCTCTGCAAGGGGAGTCATGAACGAAAAGGGGTGGGGTTATGCGTACCACGTTACTGTTTTTGTGCCTTGCAACATGTTTACCGATTACTTCTGTTAATGCTGCTAGTTCCAGCCCGGACGACGTGATTGCCCTGCAAGGTATTACTGTGACGGCAGAAAAGCAGCGTGAAATGCTGGCCCGCTTGATCAAAGTTGGGTTGAGTAACAGTCGCAGTGAACGGGCCGCGGACGTAGATAAGATTGTCTGTATTCTCAGGAAACGGACCGGTTCTCACTTAAAGGATTTGCAGTGTGCGACCAACAGCACGATGAATTATATGCGTGAAATGAACCTCGCGCGCAATCGACGCGTGTTCGGCAACATCAAAACTTCCACGGGTAATACTCGAGCCATGGGGCAGGCCTGGGCGTCGGCGTTTGGTCACGACGTTGTGGGTGTCAACACCTATGGTGTAGTCATGACCCTGGAGCGGACCACACGTGGCAAGGTAATGGAACTGGTCAACGAATACGCCGCGGACGACACCGACACGCAGAACCACGATAAGTTGGTGCGTGACATGGTGTGGGCAAATTTTGTGCCTGTAAATGGTCGCCATGGTTATTCAACAGACGATTACACTGGATTTGCCATGGCTTACCGTGCCATTAAAATCCTCGAATCGGAACCCGCGAGCAACCAGGTCACACTGGAAGTCGCTATGGCTGATGCGATACAGAAGCAGGGGCCTCAGCATTAATCAGTACAACGCGATTTTCGATGCGGTACTTGCTGATGACGACCTGCGCACGCGCGTACTGATCGCCCACAACGTCGGTCTTTGACCCGAATCTGCTCTCCTGACGCCGTCGCTGGATGACCGAACCTGGATGTACTGGGTGAATCGCCGCGACCGATTTACCGTAACCTTTGGTTCAGACGGGTGGGTAGAACGCATCGAAGGTGCCACGGCCATAACGAGAAGGCAGCCAGTACGTACCAACAAGACCATCATCAAGCGCGAACTGGAGT
>JAZFYH010000031.1:0-4549 GCA_036443475.1 Gammaproteobacteria bacterium
TCAGCCCAATCTGATGACTGGTAAATTCCAATATTCTCGTCACCCCCAAAATTTATTTCATTGCCACAATCAAGCGCCAACAACGGTCCACCGGTCCACCGCCTGCACATCTCGCAATGACATGCGCCAAGTTTACGGCTCATTGCCGGAACGTAAATCTTGACTGCACCACACAAACAGTGCCCTTTCCCTACAATTGAATCAGTCATGGTTTCTCTCCACTAAAAAGAAGCCCCGTCAGTTACCTGACGAGGCTTGAGCAATTACAGGCATTAATGATTTACCAACCGCACTGGTTACCGGCATTCTGCTCTTCCAGCCAACCCATTAAAGGTGCGAAGTATTCGATGATTGCAGAGGCATCCATTTCCCGCGTGCCGGTCAGCTCAAACAGCGTTTACTTACAGACCTGGCTCTGGCCTTTCTCCATCATGGCCCAGAAACGTTCGCCAGCTTCCTTGCTGCCGTAGAACGAACATTCATTTAACGGACCATCGTGGCCGGAGGCATCACACAGCGCCTTGTAAAACTGAAACTGCAGGACACGCGCCAGGAAGTAACGCGTGTACGGCGTGTTACCGGGAATGTGGTACTTGGCGCCTGGATCAAAATTCATTTCACTGCGGACCACGGGCGGCTGAATACCCTGGTACTTCGTGCGCAGTTCCCACCACGTTGCGTTGTAATTTTCCGGTGCAATTTCACCGGACATGACACGCCAGCGCCACTGGTCGATCAGTAAACCAAACGGCAGGAATGCAATCTTGTCCAGTGCCTGTTTCATCTGGGTATTAATCGTGGCCTGCTCATTCTTGGCAACGCTGTCAATCAGACCCTGGCCATGCAGGTATGCCGGTGTCATGGCTAACACGATGGTGTCACCAATGGCTTCATGGAAACCGTCGTGTGCACCGTTCTGGAAATTTGGATCCTGCGCGTTGTAAGCCATATCGTAATACAGGTGCCCCAGTTCATGGTAAATCGTGGATAACTCCTCGTAGGTGGTTTCGATACACATTTTAATGCGTACGTCACCGGCCATGTCCAGATCCCAGGCACTGGCGTGACAGACCACGTCGCGATCGCGCGGTTTGAGAAACAGGGATTTCTCCCAGAATGATGCCGGTAGTGCGCGCAGACCCATGGACTTGTAAAACGCCTCCGCAGACCGAACCATTTCTTTGGACACCCAGTCGTCTGCTTGGCGGTGCGCATCGACAATATCGAAAGCAGACGGTTCACCTTTGACTTCATCCAGGTATTGGTCGAGCTTTTCCGCACGCATGGCTTCCAGCGCGCCGGTCACATTCAGATCGGAAACGCCCTGGTAGGGCTCAACCAGGGGGTAGATGTTGCCCCACTCCTGTGCCCACATATTGCCCAACAGGTGCGCCGGAATTGGGCCGGTTCGATCAACGACATCATCACCGTAATAGTCGGCGAGTCGTTCGCGCACGTAGCAGTGCAGGCCCTCATACAGTGGTTCAACCTGGCCCCATAAGTGCTCCAGCTCTGCCGCAAAAGCGTCCGCGTCCATGTCGTAACCGGAGCGCCACAACACACCGACATTGTCGTAACCAAGTTCCCCTGCACCTTCATTCATCAACTCAATAAAGCGCTGATACTTGGGCCGCATCTCTGGTGAGATGGTGCGCCAACCTTTCCAGGCTGCAAGCTTTTCTTCGTAAGTGGTTTCCGTGCTGTGAATGGTGTTGGAAAGTTGCCCCAGGTTGAAACATTCGTCGTCTTCGCCATTTGGACAAAACTTGCCCGCGCCGTACATGCCTTCGAGCTCAGTGCTTAGCTCGGCGATTTCCTCGATCTTGGCCGGGTCGGATGGCGCCGGCATAGTGGACCCCAGCTTAATGATGTCGATATGGCGTTTGGTCACACCTTCCAACGGCAAACCCTCAAACCGTTTCGATTCCTGGAGTACGCCTTTCACCCAGACGAGATAATCTTCGTATGCCTTGGAGCCGACGTACTGGCTGTCAGGAACAATGTAGGTGGCCTGCAGCCACTGCGCCTTACTGAAGTCCTGCACCAGCGCACGCGTTTCGTCGTTGACGCGCTGAACAAATTCTTCCGCGTCGGCAATGGTAGCCGGTGCGTCAGCGTCGGCAACTTCCGTCGCGGGTTGGCTACAAGCTGCAATACTCGTACCGAGCAGAATGAAGACAAATAGTGAATATTTCCTGTTCATAAATAATATCCTGTTGAAAATCATTTCCAGAAAATATGCAACGGGCCGCAAAGCGGCCCGTTGCATATTAAAAAGTTACTCAACACCACTCATCCAGTTATGGATTGGTTTGCTCAGCAGAAACAGGAAAACACCCGCGCCGACACCGAACATAGTCATATCCATGAAGACGCCAGATAATTCTTCGACTCCTACACTGCCCGCATGACCACCAATCAATCCGGCGACAACGTTGCCGAAACCGGCTGCCATGAACCAAGTGCCCATCATTTGGCCAACGTAACGGTGCGGCGATAATTTCGTCACCGCGCTAAGGCCAATCGGACTAATGCACAGCTCACCGGTGGTGTGCAGCAAGTACGTCAACAACAGCCAGGTCGGTGCGACGGTACTATCAATCGCCAGCTTGGCGGCAAACATGATGACGCTGAAACCCAATCCCAACTGAATCAGTCCAAGCGCAAATTTTGCGGGTGTGGACGGCTCAAGATTTCGCTGCGCCAGCCAAACCCAAAACCATGCGAACCCAGGCGACAACACAATAATAAATACCGGGTTGATGGACTGATACCAGGTCGCCGGATGTATCCCGGAATCAAAGAGACCACCCAGGAAAGACCGGTCGGTGTAATCACGGGCAAACAAGTTGAAGGTCGTCGCGGCTTGCTCAAACCCGCCCCAGAAAATGGCAATGGCAACGACAAAAATCGCGATCACGCCAATACGTTTTTTCTCGACCGTGTCCAGGCCGCCAAGAACCAGCACGTATAGGAAAAAATATACGGCCAACCCCATGATGATGGCCCCAACCGTCTTGGCCATGAAATCAACATCCAGTGGAATGTAGCCTAGAGAACTCACCACTACGGCGATAATCACCGCTGCAATACTGGCCCAGAACATTTTCCAGCCTCGCGCGCGCTCGGCGTCGGATCTGTCATCCGGTTTAGCCCCAGCGTCACCGAGTGAACTCCGGGTCCACTGATATTGGATCAAACCAAGCACCATTGCGGTACCGGCGGTCGCAAAACCCAGTCGCCAGGTTGTAGTTTCGCCAACCGTGCCCGATATGAGCGGAGCAATAAACGCGCCTATATTGATGCCCATGTAGAAGATGGAAAAACCAGCATCGCGACGCGCGCCCGAATCGTTTTTATAAAGATCGCCGACAATTGCACTGACGTTGGGTTTTAACAATCCAGTACCAACAATGATAAAAACCAGGCCGATGTAGAAGCTGAGGGCCGCAGGAATGGCGATCACGAAATTACCGGCCGCGATAAGAATACCGCCATAGAAAACCGCGTTTTGCTGACCCATTAAGCGGTCGGCGACCCATCCGCCCCACAGAGCGAGCAGATAAACCGAGCCGGCATAAAGCGCGTAAATGGCACCCGCGGTCTTGGCGTCAAATCCAAGGCCACCTTCGGATACCGCCGCAGTCATGAAAAGTACCAACAGGGCGCGGCCTCCGTAATAGCTGAAGCGCTCCCACATTTCGGTCATGAACAGGGTGAACAACCCCCTGGGATGACCGAACCATTCCTTGTCGCCGGGTGCGGCGGATTCCATGTTTGACATAATCTTCCCTCGTACTCATTCGTGTCACAAAGGCTGCCAAGCATTCCTGCTTTGCGCGAGTGAGTCAACTTGGCGGGACACTAACATCCTGCGGATGAGTGCTTTTCTGCTTCGCGTCATGAATTTTGCGGAAATAATTCTCTGCTTCGTCCTGTCGCTATACTTGAGGTGAGGGACCAAAAACGCTGACTGGAGGAGATTTCACCATGACCGTACTGAACAGAATTTTCCGCTGCACGTTGGGCCTTATCGCGGCTGCAGCCTTGTCGGCGTGCGCAACAAATCAACCTGTCGCCAACACTGATACCCAGGAGAGTGATAAGGAACTGCGCGTGGTGACCGGCTCTCGCTTAAAGCAGGAAATCGACCCCGAGAGTGAAATCCCCGCGACCCGTCAGCCAGTACGAATTGTTGATCGTGACGAACTGGATCGTAGGGGTGCGGTGAACCTTGAGGATGCCCTGCGAAGATCGGTACCACAATTAGGTAATTAACCTTTGCAAATATTGCCTAAAGCCGGGTTTTAATCCGGGCTTAATAACACGAAAAGCCGGGCTACTGAAACCCGGCTTTTTCTATTCTGGATATCTGATAGAAATCCGGCTTTTTTATTACGCGCTTCGCTGCTTGTCCACCTCCCTTGCTTGTGGCACCAGGATTCGCGCCATCAATAACCCGATCTCAAACAGGGTATACATCGGCACCGCCAGCAGGGATTGTGAAATAACATCCGGTGGCGTCAACAACATGCCCAGCGTAAATACA
>JAZFYH010000032.1:0-25520 GCA_036443475.1 Gammaproteobacteria bacterium
ACATCGATGCGCTGCATGAGCTATGGACGGGGACTGATGTTCGCAAGTTCCTGTGGGAAGGTGAAAAGATTTCGCGTGAAAAAACCGCAGAAATCATCAGTGAAAGCGGACGCCTGCTTGATAAAGAAGGTACCGGACTCTGGGCAGTAGAAGATACCGACAAAAAACAACTGATCGGTTTTGGCGGCTACTGGTATTTTTTTGAGCCGCCACAATTACAGATTCTGTACGGGTTGCACCCGGAACACTGGGGCACGGGGCTGGCCACGGAACTCACACGCCGCCTGATCGATTACGGCTTCGAAACCTTGAATTTGAGTCGGGTTGTCGGCAGCACCGATAAACCAAACATTTCATCGCAACGTGTCATGGAGAAAGCCGGCATGGTTTTCTTGAAGCGTGACCGAAAACGGCGCATGGATATGCTTACTTACCTGATTACCCGTGACGAGTGGAATGACGCCCGAAAATGATGGAACCTTCTGGTCTTAAATCACCGGGCAACAGTGATGCGCGATAAGGTCAACATTGAAGACAAGTTCAGGCAGTTTTCGGCCCACTGGCAACCGAAAATCGTTGGTGAACTGAACGGCCAATACGTCAAACTGGCGCGCCTGAAAGGCGAGTTCGTCTGGCATGCACATGAGAATGAAGACGAACTGTTTCTGGTTGTGAAAGGCCACTTGAAAATCAAACTGCGCGAGCGGGACGTTGACCTGGACACCGGCGAATTTTTCATTGTGCCGGCTGGAGTTGAGCATCTCCCGGTTGCGGATGACGAAGCACTAGTCTTGTTGCTGGAGCCCAAGGAAACCGCTCATACCGGTGCGTTAAAAACAGAAGGCACTGTTGCCATTGAGGACCAGGAATGGCTTTAAGATCGGTATCTATTTTCGTTTTTCTGCTGTTTTCATTTACCCATGCGCAGGCCCGCGAGTGCACACCCCCGCTACCTCAGCCACCACACGAACTTGCGTTGAGCATGCTGGGACTCGCAGATGCGGAAAATTTTGCCTGTGAAGGCCAAACGCCAGCGCTGCGGCTAACTTACTTTACCTGGTCGGGCAGCAAGAAAGTGTTGAAGGTTTTTTTCCCGCAAAACGGCCAAGCGTTCATCGAGATTTACGAGGTTGGCAAGGCACCTGCGGCGGTGAATCTCGATGCACAGGACCAGGCAAGCCTGCGCGAACTCCTTGCAGAGTCCTCATACTGGCAACTGGACACGGGTTTCTGGATGATGCCCATAGAGCGCGATGCCGCGCAGCAACAGCAATTATTATTCGTTGAACTCAGTGTTCCCAATGCCACCAAGCTAGTGTGGTTTGATTCCAAGGGTTTCACGTCAGAGCCGCTGGTGGCCACGATGATCGCTTTAACGCGTTCCGACATGGGCCCATTCGGTGGCCCCCCGTTGGCGCCATCGGTCGTCGCTGCAATTGCTGTTCCACCCGTTCAGCCAATCGCACCGGCAGCGGAAGTGGCAACGACAATGGTGCCACCCGAACCAAGCGTGGAATCTGTCAACTTGATTACTCGCCTGGCAGGGACCTGGGCGTTTACGCATGGTCAGCAAAGCGGAATACGCGTCATTACACCGCGATTCGGTGGGCTGGTTGCGGAAATCAGCGAGACTTTTGATGACGGCAAGACACGCGGGATCGGCTTGCTGTCCTACGATCCGACGCGCAATGAGTACTTGGAAACCATGATTTTCAATGCCGCGGGTGCCGTTGGCGTACTGCGCGGCGCACCGGACAAGGGGGGCAGCCGAATCCGGTTTACCCCGGCATTTGAGAAGGGGGCTCCAGCGACACGTGCCGTACTCACCTTGGCCAGTGAGGAGCATTTTTTCTTCCAGATGCAGCAGCAAGCGGCAAGCGGCGAATGGGTCACCACCAGCCAGGCCGATTTTCACCGTACCGGTGATGCCACACGGTAGCTAAGGTAAACTCCTTGCGCTGTTTCCAGGACATTTTTACCCACCTGCGACCGTGCAACCAATCAGACCGGGGAGTGAACCAGGTGTCGATCGATCGCGTTTATGATCATTTCTATAAGGTGCCGCGCGCCAGTGCGCAGGAACTGTCGGACGGCGGAGGGCCGTTCGGGTTCGATATCACGACTGCACTGGAATTCGATTACCTTATTGAGCGTTATCAATGCGATGCAATCATCGAAACAGGCAGTAACCTTGGAGACACGACCCATTACCTGGCTCGCGTGTACCATAACTTGCCAATCATTACCTGCGATGTTGTCGACAAGTACGTGAGCTTCGTGCAGCGTCGACTTGCCGATGCGCCAAACGTCACTGCACTGAAAGCCGACTCGCGCGAGGTAATCGAGCGCTACAAGGACAAATTTCGCTGCCCTTTATTTTTTCTTGATGCGCACTGGTACGATGACTGGCCGCTGGAGCGCGAAATGACCCTGATTGATAATGGCGTGGTTTGCATAGACGATTTCGATATCGGCAACCCAAAGTACGGCTACGATGAATACAACGGTATCAAGTGTGGTCCGGACATGATTGCTCGATTTCGGGAAAAGATCGACGTGTTCTACACCAATAATCCCAACGGATTCTACCCGCTTCCCTGTTTGCAAACTGGGCGGCGCGGTGGCAAGGCGTACTACCAGCTAGGCCAGCCGGCGGATTATTTTGCTCATTGCAATTATTTCGTGAGGCGCGAAATCCCGGCAAATTGAGCTACGATTGTCGGACCCCAGGCACCGTGTGTCCGGGATTTGCTTGGCGAACAGGGATTCCTTATTTATGATTTGCTACAGGATCAGCCGCCCACCGCGGCCTCGGGGACGCTCAGACTAATAATGACCGATTTCATCTATGACGAAGACGGCGAGGCAGTCGGGTTCTGGGAAGACAACCTGGTTTTCTCCATGACCGGCACACCTGTTGCCCAGCTGAATGGCCCGAGCGTGCACAAACTGACTGGCGAATACGTCGGTGAACTGTACGAAGATATGGTGGTGGACCGTTATTTCGAGGAAATTGAAAAGATTCCGCCAACTCCGGTGCGACGTGCTGAACCGGCCAAAAATCCCGGTAATCGGGGTGCCACCAGTTACGGTTACCCGGACGTGTTCAGCGATTTGCTTGAATAAGCTTTTTTCCGGGCGAGGACCGTCGCCATGTTACAAAAAACCTTCTTAGCAATAATATGGATTTCATTTCTGCTGCTAACAGGCTGCGCGAGTACTGTTACCGAGCGAAGAGCGGTTATCGACGGCGACCAGGCATACCAAGAACGGCTTGTGGCTGCGAAAACCAAACCGGCAGAGGCGGATTTCACAGCTCTGCGCCTGGCCTATGCGCAGACTGCCGCTTATAACCCCTATTTGGGACCGGAACAGGGAAGAAATACGGCATTGTTTGCGGCCCTGCAGGGAGAACAGTTCGACCAGGCACTGGAATTGGCGCAACAATTACTGGCAAGCAACTACATGTCTCTGGACGGGCATTACGTCGCGTGGCAGGGCTACGAGGCTTCGGGTAACGCCAACCGGGCACTGCACCATCGCGTTTTTCTGAACGCTTTGCTTGAGTCTATTTCCGCGAGTGGTGACGGTATAACCACAGAAACCGCCTACCGGGTCATCAGTAGCCAGGAAATGTATGCGTTTCTTGGCTTGCATGGTCTGGAGCCGCGTAGCCAGGCACTGTTGCGTGCCGGGCACACCACGTATAACCGGGTGACCGTTATCGACAACGACGGTAATCGAAGGGATGTCTATTTTGATATTACCCTTCAGGTTGAACGCGGATTCTCACCAAATTCGGATTAAGCAGTTACCAGGCCACCGTTAAACAACGGACGAGTAATGTTTTCATGACCGCTCGCCGTCACAACAACGTCGTCCTCCACGCGTATGCCACCGTAGCAGCGAAAGCTATCAACCTTGTTCCAGTCAATATGCTTGGCATGTTCACTTTTGCTTAACGCCGCAAGTAACGGTTCGATAAAGTACAAACCGGGCTCAATGGTTATGACATGTCCGACTTCCAGTTTCCGTGTCAGGCGCAGGTAAGGGTGCCCATCCGGTCGTGGAATTACTCCGCCTTCTTCACTGGCTTGAAAACCGCCCACATCGTGTACTTGCAATCCCAGGTAATGGCCGAGTCCGTGCGGGAAAAAACTGGTGCTGATTCCTGTTTCAACGATTGCCTCGGCAGACAAATTTACCAAGTTGAAGTCGGTCAGTAGCTGCGCAATACGCTGGTTTGCACTGATGTGCAGATCCTTGTAATCAACGCCAGGTTTTACGTCATCACAAATTGCTTGTTGCGCGGCATCCATCGCATTGATCAGTTCCTGAAATTCATTCTGCGTGCTGCTGTATGTCCGCGTGATATCAGATGCATAGCCGTTATAAGTCGCGCCAGCGTCAATAAGAAATGAGTGAACCTGGTCAGGCAAATCGTTGGACATATGGTGGTAATGCAAAACCGCTGCATTCTCATTCAGTGCGATGATGTTGCCGTAGGGCAGTTGTTCCTCTGTCTGTTGGCTGGCTCGCAAATAGGCCAGGTGAATGTCAAATTCCGTTGCCCCTTCGCGAAACGCACGCTCCGCCGCAATATGGCCGTCCACGGCGAGTCGTGAGGACTCGCGGATGCACGCCACTTCGTAATCGGTTTTGCACGCCCTGGCATAATCCAGCCGGCTGATCAATTCCGTTGGATTAAAGTCTGCATTCAGCTTGTCTTTGAAACGTTCCGGGCCCGGGCCGATAAAGGCAATCCGATCTTTGGCGGGCAATTGCTCGTACACCGCCGCAACGGTGTCGAGCACTCGTACGTCGAAATACCCGGTCCAGAAATCCGACTCGAACGGAGTAATCTTGAACCAATAATCGATCGGTTTGAAAAGTACCAGAACAGGTTTTGTGCCGGGTTCGAAAATGACAAAACTTTCTGGCGCGTCGCTTATCGGCAACCAGGCCTTGAAGTGCGGATTGACCTTGAACGGAATGTGGTTGTCGTCCAGGAAGAAGTATTCCTGCATGCCGGAATAAATGATGAGCGTGTCATGGTTGGTCTTCTGCAGCGCCTTTTCGGTACGCCGGCAGATTTCCGAATGATGGTCCTGGTACAGGGCCTGTAGGTTGTCTGGTTTCACGCGCTGGTTCCTTGTGTTCGTCCCGGCTGCCTAGGTTAGCAAAACGGAAGATGATTAGACCGACCCTCTTACTATGCAGCGGGCATACCGGTTGATGTAAATGCCCCGCAGAGTCACTGTTCCATTGGAGTCTGGTATCCGCTGCAACGCTAGGCTAGGCTCTTCGAAGCGATGAGTGTATGTGATGCCTGGGGCGCAGATGAGGCTTTGGACCATTTTCAGGAACTACAGAATTATCGCCCTGGCGATATTTGCAGCCGTTTTGCTGGCTGCAAACTCGGCACCGCTGGTTTATCTTGAGCAGGCAAGTTATGACCTTGCCATGCGCCTATCGGCGGCGCGTCGACCGGGTGATCAACTGTTGCTTGTCACGATCGACGACGCAGACATAGCCCAGCTCGGACCGTGGCCCTGGGACGGCGGTACGCTGGTCCAAGGCTTGAGAGAATTAGACCGTGCAGGTGCCGAGGAGGTGGTTTACCTGGCGCGTGATAAATCTGTCGCGTCGCAGGAATCACTCGGCTGGATACGGCAATTGACTCAACTGGAGAGCAGTCAACTGGGTGCCCAAGCACGCGAAATCCTTACGCGGGCGAGCAGGAAACTGAACCGGCATCGCCTGTTGGCCGATCTTTTTTCAAGAATGAGTAACGTGTCTTTGTCCTTGTACGTGCAAGACGAAACCGGGCAGGAAGCAGCACAGACCGATCTGGATGTACTCGAGCCACACAAGTTGTCGGCAATTGCCGAACCAGATCGAGAATTACTACTGCCATATGAATTCGACCTTGGCAGTTTGATTCCCTTGCGCGAACTGCTCGGCAGTCGCTTGCCGGGTATAGGGCGTTCGCACAGATTGGCCCAGTTCAATCCCGGACTCGCCGCAAGCGCCAATGCACTGGGAGTTCACGATCCAGGTGATGGCCGATTCGTACCGCTTATCGTGTCAGTTGAAGGACGGCCGGTGCCTAGCATTTCCTTGCTTGTTGCCGCACGCAGTCTCGGGCTCAAGCTGGCATCAATCGCGGTTTACCCGAATGACAAGGTGTTGTTGGGTGACATAAGTATTCCGGTGACGGGTACGGCAGCCTTACCGTTTTTCTACGGTGGAGTGGATCGTTTTCAGTCCGTTTCATTCAGGCAGGTCTTGAACAGGGATCTCGGTGACCGAGTGCGTGGCAAGACCGTTCTTGTAGGCACGGTGGCAAACGGGGTCACGACGACCAGTCATTCACCCGTAAACGACGCAATGCCGGAAATGTTGGTCATTGCGAATAGTGTTGCAGCAATTCTGAACGATGATCTATACCATGTTCCCAAATGGGCAAGTCCGTTGCGCATCGTCCTAATTATTATTCTCGGTCTGTTTGTCTATTTCCTGCCGCGAATCGGTTGGCGACTTGGTGCGGGTTTGTCATTGGCATTCGCGGTCATACTCGTGAACCTGGAAATTCTTGCCCTGGTCTCTCAAGGTACGTGGTTGCAGTTAATGGTGCCCACAGCAGCATTGCTCGCAGCGCAAACGTATTTGCTGATGCGTCGTGTCAGTACTAGCTGGATCGGTGGTAATCATCAGGAATTATCGGAAACGTATCGCAAGCTGGGCCAAGCGTACCAGTCACAGGGTCAATATGACCTTGCGCTTGAATGCTTCCGTAAGTGCGAGGCGAATCAGGCGCTGGTTGAAAACATTTTCAACCTGGCGCTCGATTTTGAACGCAAGCGGCAATTTGGCAAGGCAATCGCTGTTTACAAACGAATTAAACAAATCAAGCCGGACTTCGAAGACATCGACAACCGTATTGAACGTATGAATGCGCTTGCCAACCGGGTCGTTCTTTCCGGAACCGCCACATCGACTCTTGAAACCATGGCATTGAATACGTCAGAGATCAGCAAGCCGATGTTGGGACGATACGAAATCCAGGAGGAACTGGGCCGCGGCGCAATGGGTATCGTGTATTTGGGCCGTGATCCGAAAATCAATCGCACCGTGGCTATAAAGACGCTTGCCTTGGCCCAGGAATTCGAAGGCGAAGAGCTGGAAGAGGTAAAGCAGCATTTTTACCGGGAAGCGGAAACTGCGGGACGGTTGTCCCATCCGAATATCGTTACCATTTACGATGTCGGCGACGACCAGGAACTGGCATACATTGCCATGGACTACCTGTCGGGTGAAAACCTGCAAAAGGCCAGCAAGCGTCCAAACCTTTTTCCCTGGCAGGAAGTGTTCGAGATTATCATCAAGGTTGCGGAAGCAATTGATTACGCGCATTGCAACCACGTGGTGCATCGTGACATCAAACCGGCAAACATCATTTATGACAAGTCCAAGAATACCGTAAAGGTTACGGATTTCGGTGTTGCGCACGTTATGGGGACACATAAGACCAAGACTGGCACTATTCTTGGCAGTCCGTCTTACATGTCTCCCGAGCAGGTGCAAGGAAAGAAAGTTGATGGCCGGGCGGATATCTGGTCGCTTGGTGTGACGCTTTACCAGATGCTTTCCGGTGTACTGCCTTTCCGTGGCCAGCCACTTGCAACGCTGATGTACCAGATTGCCAACGATAAACACGAGGATATAAGCGTAAACATGCCCGGGTTACCGAAGTGTGTCACCGCGATTATCAATAAGTCCTTACAGAAGGATCCTGCGAAGCGGTACCAGAGCGGTACCGGCATGGCAGGCGCGTTGAAATTATGTCTGCAAAAATCCAGTGAGCAAGACTGAAACTTGAGCAGTGAAATCCTGTCGAATTGATCCTGCACCCATGCTGGTTACTTAATTGGAGACCTGTGTGCGCGACACAACTCTTCTTATCGGCCTGAGTATCGCTGTACTAATAATCGGCGCGTTATACCTGTTTCTTGATATGTACAGCGTTTCCGATGAAACAGCTGCGCTGCAACCCGTCAACTTGAAAGAGTTTTCCATATATATGCACCGACTGGGGTGCGTTCCTGATTGCGCATCGTACGCGGTACTTGCAAAAGGTAGCGGTGATCTCGAATTTGAAGGCGTTACAAATGTCGCGCATGTTGGTGAGGCAAACGAATCGGTTACCGAGAGTCAATTGCAATTACTGTTTATCGAGATTTACAAAAGCGGCCTGCTGCAAATGCAGGCGGACCACGTGCAAGGAATGCCTGGATGCCTGAATGCCGAACCGAACATGGATCACCTGACCTTTGGCGCTACGGTGGGAGGTGAGACGCGTGTTATCACGTATTACCTGGGTTGTGAACAGAAGTTACCGGGGCTTAAGGAGCTGGGTGAAAATATTGACGAGATTCTGAATACGCAGCGCTGGATCGAAGTTGCGGGAAGCGATTCGGATGGATAGAGTCAAATGCCCACTCAGAGACACGTGCAGCAATGATTGATCTTCGCAGTGACACGGTTACACGACCTGGTGCAGCCATGCGCAAAGCCATGGCTGACGCGGAGGTTGGTGACGACGTTTTCGGCGAAGATCCGACGATCAATCGACTGCAAAGCGAGTTGGCAGAACGCGCCGGAATGGAAGCAGGTCTCTTCCTGCCTAGTGGTACTCAGTCCAATCTTGTTGCGCTGCTCACGCATTGCGGTCGCGGTGATGAGTACATTGTCGGGCAACATGCGCACACCTACATGTTTGAGGGTGGGGGCGCAGCCGTTCTTGGCGGTATACAACCGCAACCTCTGGATTTCGAAGAGGACGGTAGCCTAGCTCCCGCAAAGGTTGCCGCCGCAATCAAACCTCGCGATGACCATTTTGCCCGTACCCGCCTCGTGTGTTTGGAAAACACAGTTGGCGGAAAAGCTTTACCGCAACGCTACTTGCAAGACATGGCAAGTTTCGTTCGTGAACGAGATCTTGCCTACCATCTTGATGGCGCGCGCGTATTCAATGCAGTGGTCGAGCAGCAGGTGTCTCTGTCCGACATTACCGCCGCGTTTGACAGCGTTTCCATTTGTCTTTCAAAGGGATTAGGTGCGCCGGCAGGTTCCGTACTGTGCGGTAGCCGTGAGTTCATAGATGCTGCGCACCGCTGGCGAAAGGTTACCGGGGGTGGCATGCGCCAGGCTGGCATTCTTGCCGCCGCAGGGTTGTACGCGTTGGAACATCATGTGACGCGGCTCGAGGAAGATCACGCCAAAGCCCATCTTTTTGCGAAACTTGTAGGCGAGGAGCGCGGTCTGATAATCACCGGCCCGTTTACAAACATGCTGTTCATTGACGCGCCTGATCTTGACGTAAAGGGTCTGGTCGAGTTCATGGCGCGGCACGATGTATTGCTATATCCAATGCAGCCAGTGCGACTGGTTTTTCATCTTGATGTTAGCGAACAGGCTGTTCGGCAGGCGGCAAAGTTGATGCTTACCTACTTTCGAGGAAACGGGGAAAATGACTGACAACGGCGACAGAAAAATTACGATTCGTTCTGCAACCGAAGCAGATGTTGCGTCCGTGTTGCAGTTTATCCAGGAGCTTGCCGATTACGAAAAGCTTGGCCACGAAGTTATCGCCGATGAAGCGCGCATTCGTGACAGCCTGTTTGGCGAGAACCCCGGAGCGGAAGCTTGCATAGCATTTGTGGACGATCAACCTGCCGGGTTTGCGTTGTTCTATGAAAATTTTTCAACTTTCATCGGTCGCAAGGGTATTCATCTTGAAGATCTTTTCGTTCGCCCGGAGTTTCGCGGCCTGGGACTGGGCAGGAAACTCCTGGTAAAGGTTGCAGCGATCACCCGGTCGCGCGAATACCAGCGGTTGACCTGGCAGGTGCTGGATTGGAACGAACCGGCACGGCAATTTTATTTTGGGCTTAAAGCTACGCACCTGGCTGCTTGGCAGTCGTTTCGTGTTACCGGTGATGCACTCGCATCACTCGCAGCGGAAGCCGAGCGTGAATAGGGCCGGTAACGTCATTTTGTCGGTATTCGCGGTAGCAATGCTTGCAGCATGTACCGAGGAGACCCATGTACCACGCGCCCCAGCAACTGAATCGCAAGTATTGCCAGGCACATGGCGTGCCGTAGTGAAAATTCCGGGTGGGGATTTGCCTTTCCAGATCGAGTTGCAACGAACCGAGCGCAGTGGCTGGATGGCCTACTACGTGAACGGTGAAGAGCGCGTGCGAGTGCGTGAAGTTGAAATTGGCGAAGACTCGGTAAATTTATTCATGCCAGCTTTCAACTCGCGGATCGTGGTTGATCTGCAGGATGGCGCATTGGTTGGCGAAATGACCGTGATCAAAACGCATGCCGATCCTCACGTAATGCCATTTCGAGCCGAGCATGATCAACACTACCGCTTCTTTGAAATGCTGCGACCGCCTGAAATCAATGTTAGCGGCCGTTGGGCGGTGACATTTGTTGATGACGAAGGCAACGAAACCCCGGCAGTTGGAATTTTCAGGCAACAGGGGGCGCACGTAACCGGTACTTTTTTAACCCCGCTTAGCGATTACCGTTACCTTGCTGGAGAAGTAAACGGGAAACAATTGTTTTTGTCCGCGTTTGACGGTTCACACGTATTTCTGTTTAAGGCGGAGATGAACGAGCAGGGCAAACTACTTGGCGATTTCTGGTCCGCAATGAAATGGCATGAAAGCTGGACCGCATCGCTCGATCCAGACGCAGAATTGCCAGATCCTGAAAACCTGACATTTCTCAACGAGGGTTTTGACAGGTTTGCGTTCACGTTTCCTGATCTTGATGGAAACCCCGTCTCGTTGACAGACAGGCAGTTCAATAACAAGGTAATCATCATCACGCTGGCGGGAAGCTGGTGCCCGAATTGTCATGACGAAGCGGCATTTATGGCGCCTTGGTATCTGCAGAATCGCGAGCGCGGGGTGGAAGTCGTCGCACTCATGTTCGAGCACTACGGCGACTTCAAAATGGCTGCACAGCAAACACGGGAGTTCCGCAAGAAATTCGGCATCGAATACACTACGCTTATTGCCGGTGTGTCGGACAAAGAAGAAGCAGGAAAAGTATTACCGATGTTGAACGCCGTGATTGCCTTTCCAACTACGCTATTTATTGATGCACAGGGAAATGTGCGGCGAATTCATACCGGATTTAACGGCCCAGGTACGGGTGAACGGTTCGAGGTCTTCAAGCGCGATTTCACGAGTTACGTGGATACACTTGTGGCGGAGCGCGTCGCGCAGGACAGATCATGAGACCGGGTCGCTTCGCTGTGCATAGCTGCGAGTAAGCGCGCATGAACCGGGAGGCAGTAAATTTCTCGGACACAGATACTGCGCTGCGCGAAGATGTGCACTGGCTTGGTGTCGTGGTTGGCGACATGCTCAGGGAGCAGGGCGGTGAGAAGTTGTTCCGACTGGTTGAGTCTGTACGCACGGCAGCGATTGCCGGGCGTGACGGCGACTCAGAAGCTGCAACAAGGCTGTGTAATTACGTCCGGGACTTGCCATCGTTTGAAGCACGGGAATTAACCCGGGCCTTTTCGAGTTATTTCCAGGTAGTTAACCTGGCAGAACGGGTGCACAGGATACGTCGGCTGCGTGCCGCTGCTTGTGACGATCACAATCCACTCGATGGCAGTGTCAGGCGATGCATTGCTGAACTCAGTGAACAGGGTATTACACTCGATGATTTACTGACGTCGCTGCAAACGACAGTGCTGGAGCCGGTTTTTACCGCGCATCCAACGGAGGCGACGAGACGCACGCTGATCCTGAAATGGCAGCGCGTGATACGTTATCTACTTCAGCTTGACGCCGTTCAACTTACGCCCACTGAAGCCCGTCGTGTAAAACAAAAAATATGCACGGAAATCACTAGTGCTTGGCAAACCGAAGAATATCCCGCCGCACGATTGACCGTTGCCAGCGAACGCGATCATGTCATGTTCTACCTGCTTGACGTTCTTTACCGGCTGGTACCGGATTTCAACGAAGAAATAGAATGTACGATCGGTAATGTCTACGGACGTCGACCGGAGTTCAGTGGACTACTACGTTTCGGGTCATGGGTGGGCGGCGACATGGATGGTAATCCAAACGTCACGCCCGAGACCTTACGCGATAGCCTGGAGGATCACCAAAAGCAATTGCTGCGTCGCTACCGTAGTGATCTGCAGTCGCTTTACAAACTGCTCAGTCAAAGTAGCAGTCGAGTAAGCGTCAGCGATGATTTGCAGACGTTGATACGCAACTACGCGGCTGAATTTCCGGCTGTTGCCGAGTGCATACCGCATCGTCATCGAAACATGCCGTATCGTCAGGTGTTGCGCCTTATAGGCGCAAAACTGAATGCCACAATGCGAAGCGAACGCGCTGGGTATACTGGTTCAGATGCGCTTGCTGCGGATCTTGAAACGATTTTACGCAGCTTGCGCGCTAACCGTGGCAATACCGCGGGTGCGGTCGAGGTGCATCGATTGACGGTACGCGTCAGGACATTCGGTTTTCATCTTGCAAGTATCGATGTGCGACAGCATGCAAAAGTATTCCAGCAAGCCACGGGTCAGCTGCTGGGTGAAGCCGGTTGGTTAAACCGACCGTCGCAGCAACGCGCGGATCGTTTGCGTAAGGCAATTGAATTTGGCGAACGGCCTGCGCTGGATCCCGACCCGGACTCCGCGCAAGTACTCGACATTTTCCGTGTCATCGCAGAATGCCAGAAAAAGCACGGCGCGGAAGCTGTGCAACACTGCATTCTCAGCATGACTGCCGGCGCGGACGACATTTTTGCAGGCTTGTTGCTGGCTCGCTGGGCCGGGTTGCAGGATGGTAGTGGGCACGTGCCGCTCGATTTCGTACCGTTGTTTGAAACCCTTGAAGATCTCAATAACGCCGACGCTGTCATGCAATCGTTGTATGCGGACGAAGCGTATCGCAAACAATTGGAGGTGCGCGGAGATTGTCAGCTCGTGATGCTGGGTTATTCCGACAGCAGCAAGGGTGCGGGTTTGGCGGCATCACGCTGGGCGCTTTACCGAGCGCAATCGCGTCTGGTTGCGCAGGCGAGCGAATATGGCGTCAAGCTGCACCTGTTCCATGGCCGTGGCGGAACAGTCAGCCGCGGAGGTGGCAAGACCGGGCGCGCCATAGGCGCGATGCCACGTGGATCGGTAAATGGCTATTTCCGCGTAACTGAGCAGGGTGAGATTATCGACTCACGTTACGGTAGCACGGAAATCGCCTTGCGAAGTCTTGAACAGGCATTTTCTGCCACACTCATGGCAACACTCGGTACCGCAAAATCCGAACCCACTGCAAGCTGGCTTACCTTAATGGATGATATTGCCCAGGTAGCGGGCACTGAATGGCGTGTACTCGTGTATGACAACCCGCTTTTTTACAATTTCTTCAGGACTGTTACTCCGATTGATGTCATCGAACGCTTGCGCATCGGCTCGCGCCCAGCGTCCCGCAGCAAGGAATCCGGCATCGCTAACTTGCGCAGCATTCCCTGGGTATTTGCGTGGATGCAAAATCGGCTGCTGTTGCCCGGCTGGTATGGTCTGGGCACAGCGTTGGAACGCGCCTGCGAGAAATTCGGTGATGCATTGCTGCGCGAAGCGATTAGCAACTGGCAATTCTTTGGCAATCTGATAGCGGATGTGGAAATGGTGCTGGCGAAAAGTGACCTGGATATCGCCGCACAATATCTTGAGCTGGCAAGCAAGGAAGACCGGGCCTTATTCGAAGTCATTCGTGCAGAGCAAAAACGACTCATACGGTTGATTTGCCAACTAAAAGGGACAGATCGATTGTTGCAAGAGGATCCAGTGTTGGCACGAGCAATCGTTTTGCGTAATCCTTATGTCGACCCCATGAACATGATGCAAATAGACTTGTTGAAGCGTTGGAGAAAGGGTGGCCGAGAAGACGACGAATTGCTGCACGCGCTGTTTTCTACCGTCAAAGGTATTGCGCACGGTATGCAGAATACCGGTTAAAGACGGAATATCCCAACTTTACTGGTAGACCTCAGTCACTTGATTGAAGCTGGCATGGAAACCTATCCTGGTCTGCCGGGTCCCGTCATCTGCGACTACTGGCAACGGGACGCACATAATGGTTTTAACGTTGCCCGGATGGACATGGTCGTCAATACCGGCACGTACATTGATGCGCCGTTTCACCGCTACCCGGATCGTGATGACATTGCGCAGCTTCCGCTTGAACAAGTTGCGGCACTGCCAGGACTATGTTTGCGGGTCACAGCGGATGTGCGTGAAATCAGCGAGTCGCTGTTGCTAGGTTTATCATTGCAAGATCATGCTGTGTTGTTGCATACCGGTTGGGATAAGCATTGGCGTACCGCCGCATACACCGAGGTAAATCCGTTTCTTTCCGTTAACGCAGCCCAATACCTGCGTGCTGCCGGTGTTGCCTTGGTCGGTATAGACAGTGTCAATATTGATGATCGCTCGCAGCGTGCACGACCCGTACATGAGATTCCGCTGAAAGCGGGAATTCCCATCGTTGAACATCTGACCGGATTGGAACAGTTGCCCGCTGATGGATTCCGGTTTTTTGCCATGCCGGCGCGCGTGCGTGGTGTGGGAAGTTTTCCCGTGCGCGCCTGCGCTGAGATCAATTAACAATCAATGTCGGCCCTGGTACGGGCAGCAAGGCGAAAAAAAATGACTGGTCAAGGCATGGATGAGGTTCACCGTGTAGTCAAAGGCTGTGCTTAGGCTACCTGAGCAGCCAGTGGTACCAAGACAACGAGGTCCGAAAATGGCCAACATTTTTTAACGGGTCGGGCTAAGGTGGTGCCATGCAAATAGACCACAAAATCGCACCTAGCCTTAGCTTGACAGCCGCGCAGTGTGAAACCGCACGCCTGTCTCGAGACCCACGCTTCGATGGGCGTTTTTTTGTGGCGGTACTGTCGACGAGCATTTATTGCCGCCCCATCTGCCCCGTGCAGCCCGCACAGGCAAAAAATGTACAGTTTTATCAGACCGCCGCTGCAGCTGCTGAGGCAGGTTTCAGGCCTTGCCTGCGGTGTCGGCCGGAAGCAGCGCCAGGAACACCGGCTTGGGCTGGCACCTCCGCCGTGGTTGGCCGGGCCTTACGTTTGATCAATGAGGGGACCTTGGACCAGGCGCGTCTTATCACTCTGGCAGAGCGCCTGGGGCTTACTACCCGCCATTTGAACCGCTTGTTTACGCGCCATCTGGGGGCCTCGCCTGGAGCCGTTGCCCGAACCCGTCGTCTGCATTTCGCCAAGCGGTTGTTGGACGATACCGATTTGCCCGTAGGAGACGTGGCGCTTGCCGCAGGTTACGGCAGCGTGCGACGTTGCAACGATGAATTTCTAAAAATCTATGGTCGTTCACCGAGCCAGTTACGACGCAAAACCAAACTGCAGCAACCCCCTGGTGGTTTCAGCCTGCGTTTGCGCTACCGGCCACCATTGCACTGGACAAACCTGTTGGCTTTCTTTGGGCGTCGCGTTATACCCGGTATCGAGCTCGTAACTGGTGAAAGTTACACCCGCAGTATCGCGACAGGAAAAAGTGCCGGCTGGTTCCGCATCAGCAGCCTGCCGGATGAACCGGTATTGGAACTTGCCCTGCACGGAGTGGAGCCCTCGTCACTAATGACCTGGGTAAGACGAATTCGCCAGCAATTTGATCTTGATTGCGATCCGCGCGAGTTGGCTGAGGTATTTGGCAAGGACCCTTTGCTTGGTAAAGCTTGGCACGAAGCAGAAGGATTGCGCTTGCCGGGTTCCACAGGCGCTTTTGAAACCTGTGTGCGTGCCATTCTCGGTCAGCAAGTCAGCGTAGCGGCGGCGCGTACGCTGTGTTCCAGACTCGTTGCGCGTTACGGAATGTCATTGGATCTGGTTGATGCGCCAGTTACAAAATTATTTCCAACGCCGGAAAAATTGCAACGCGTAAAACTTGAAAAAATCGGTGTTATGCCGCAACGGGCGTGTGCAATTCGTTCACTGGCAGCATCGGTGCAACGTGGCGATGTGGATTTTTATTGCGGCGACGTGGAGGTGGTAAGCAAGAAGTTACTCAGCATTCCCGGAATAGGGCCCTGGACGGTAGACTACGTACGCATGCGGGCTTTGGGTGACCCGAATGCTTTTCCGGCAGACGACGTCATCATTCGTGATTACCTGGGCAAAGGTAAAAGACTGGATTCGAATAAAGTCCACGCGCTTTCCCGGGGTTGGCAGCCCTGGCGCGCCTACGCTGCCGTATTGATCTGGCAACATCAATTCAAAGATCAGAGTGACAAATCATGATGCGTTATACATATTTAGATTCACCGCTTGGCGAAGTACTACTGTTCGGTGATGAGCATGGTCTGCACGGAATTCAACTGACCAAAAAAGGCGTTCAACCGCAACCCGGCCCCGACTGGCGGAAAGACGATGAGTTTTTTCATGTAGCGAAAGCGCAGTTGACAGAATATTTTTGTGGTCAGCGCAAGGAATTCGATTTGCCACTAATTGTTCGGGGATCTGGTTTTCAACAGCAGGTCTGGAGCGCATTGCAGAAAATTCCGTTTGGTGAAACGCGATCCTACGGTGAACTGGCCACCAGTATTGGCAGGCCAACGTCGAGCCGGGCGGTTGGCGCGGCGAATGGCAGCAACCGGCTGGCGATCGTGATTCCTTGTCATCGGGTGATCGGAGCTGATGGTTCACTAACCGGTTATGCCAGCGGGCTTGATAACAAACTGGCCCTGCTTGAGCTCGAAGGTATCACGGTCAATGAAAACCGGCAGGCCAATTTGGTCTGACGTTGTACCGTAATGCTGACCGTGACAGCATGCAGAAAATCTATCATGGAGTAGCGGCATGCGCGGTGTATTTCTTGATTTCGCCACGGTTAGTAACGGTGATATCGATTATTCCCCACTTGAAAAAGAACTTGATGAACTTGTCGTTCACGATGTGACAGCGCTATACCAGCTGCACGAGCGCGTGCAGGGATTTGATATTGTGATGACCAACAAGCTGCGTATTGACGAAGAAACCATGAATGCGGCAGGTAACCTCAGGCTAATTAATCTTGCGGCGACCGGCTACAATAATATTGATATTAATGCCGCGCGGCATCGCGGCATCGCGGTTACCAATATCCGTGGCTACTGCTCAGATTCGGTTGCGCAACATGTGTTCACATTGCTGCTTGCCCTGACGCAACATCTGCACGGTTACCAGGCGTTACTCGCAGAAGGCGCGTGGCGCAACGCGCCGCAGTTCACGCTGCTCAATTACCCGGTACGTGAATTGGTGGGCAAAGTCCTGGGAATAATCGGTTACGGTGAGCTCGGGAAACGCACTGCCGAACTTGCCACGGCATTCGGCATGGAAGTGCTGATCGCACAACGGCCAGGCATGGACGACAAACGTCCTGATCGTATTGCCTTGAAAGAACTGTTCAAACGGGCGGACGTTATCAGCTTGCATTGCCCGTTAACACCCGACACCGAAAACCTGATTGACAACAAAGCACTCACAACAATGAAACCGACCGCAATACTGATCAACACTTCGCGCGGTGCCGTTGTGGATGAAAATGCACTGGTCAGTGCATTAATGGACGGCCAGATTGCCGGCGCCGGGATTGATGTGTTGTCACAGGAACCACCCATTGATGGCAATCCGTTGCTACGCGAAGGCATCCCCAATTTGATCGTCACGCCGCATATCGCGTGGGCTGCGCGTGAGTCCAGACAGCGTGCGATCGAAGAAATGGCGAAGAACATTGCCGCATTTCGTAATAACGAAATGCGCAATCGGGTTGAAGTCGAAAAGAGCTGACTTATTTTGTCGGACTACCAGACATTCCAGCTGTAATTGAAAAGCGCAACGCGTCTTCCATGCTCATGTCAACCGGATTCGTCAGGCGACGCGGCAGCAAGATGGTATAACCGCCAATTTGATAACTCAGCGGCAGGTACACCGCAATGGTGTCATGCTGGTACAAACCTGCCGGCAGATTTTCAAAATCTTCTCGCGTAACGAAACCAATAAATTGTATCTCCGTGCCTGGTAGAGTAATGCTGACAACACGGTTAAAACGTTGTTGGGGATCCGCTGACACAAAACGCGCAAAGTCGCGAACCGAGCCGTACAAAGTTTTGACCAATGGGATGCGGCGCAGCAGGTTTTCTCCAAAATTTACCAGGCTGCTTACCAGCCAGGTGCGCATCATCAGGCCAATAAAAAAAATAACCAGCAATGCTGCAATCAAGCCCATGCCAGGTACGTACGCGCTCTTGGGCAGTATGAAGTTCAATTGCCATGCCAGGAAGGTTTCAGCCGATGATATGAACCACCAGATAATCCAACCCGTAACGACTATAGGTAGCAATACGGCCAAGCCGGTAAGAAACGTGTTGCGAAAGTCTTTGATTTTCATAATCACCCCCGGTGCGTGCAAAATATTGCATCGCTGAAATCGAATCGCGGTTTCGCGTCATTTGAATACAATTTAAATTAAAGGCGAGTGGCCGCCCACTGCAATACCTTGCGCACCCTTGGAGAAACCAGTGCCATGGCTTGCTGATAACTGACCCAGCGGTATTCAACATGTTCCGCTCGACCGGTTTCAGGGTTTGGCAACAGGCGAACCTGGGATTGCGCGGTTTCCGCAAGGTAGTAACGGGCGACTTTGCCCTGGCTGTACGGTGGAGTCTCAAAAAATCCCTTCCCCCATGGGAAGACCAGTTCGTTCAGACTGGTTTCTTCTGCGACCTCGCGTTTAGCGGCGGAAAATGGCGACTCGTTATGTTCCACCATACCCTTGGGGAAATCCCAGTAATTGAATGCGCGCAACAGTAGAAATTGCCGCTGGTCATTGATCAGCCGAGTGATAATGATTCCCGCCGAAAGGCGCTTTGCTTGTCTGGACTTCATTGCGTTTTCAACCCTGTCGCAGGGTCGCCAACGGCGGATGATTGACCACGGAACGTGTTGCCAGCCAACCGGTAACGCCCACGAACAGTGCACCTAAAACCAAGCCCAGGCCCAATAACACTGGATTGAAACGCCAGACCAGATCAAACACCTCGGTTGCAAGCAAGTAACTTGCTGCTGTTGCCGCACCTGCAGCAAGCAGGCCGGAAAGAAAACCCAATAACAGGAATTCCGCGACTACACCACGCCGCACCATGCTACGCGACGCGCCCAAGGTTCTCAGCATTGCCGATTCAAAACGTCGTTCATCACGCGAGGCCTGCACAGCCGCCAACAACACAAGCATGCCTGCTGCGAGGGTAAACAAGAATACATACTCAACCGCCAACGACGCCTGGGCCATGACATCTCGTACCTGATTCAAAATGGCATCAAGGTCGATCACCGTAATGCTTGGATGGCGGTGCACGAGCTCCAGTAGCTGCCGACTCTCCCCGGGTCGTAGGTACAGACTTGTGATAAAAGTCGCCGCGTAGTTTTCCAGTACACCAGGTGGCAACAACATGAAAAAGTTAGGTTCGAAAGAATCCCATTGCACACTGCGCAAACTGCTGATGGTCACGCTTATCGGTTCGCCACCAATGTTGTAGGTCAACGTATCGCCCACTTTCCAACCCATACGTTCGGCACGCAGGTATGCAATGGATATCAGGGGTTCGCCGTGCTGTTCGGTTGTCCACCATTCGCCTGCCGTTATAGCGTTGCTCGGTTGCAGTTCCGCGGCCCAACTCAGGTTGGCTTCACGCTCCGCAAACCAACGCGCTCGCGGGTCATCGTATTCGATGTTTTCTATCGGTACATCATTCACGTGACTCAGGCGTGCGCGGACAATAGCGTGCATGCTTGGTGCCGGCATGCTCCGCTCACGGAAAAATTTTGCAATGTCCGCACGTTCGTCTTTTTGTATATTAATGAGAAAGTGGTTCGGCGCGTCAGCTGGCAATTGCGCGCGCCAGCTTTCAAGCAGGTCGCTGCGAACAATACCGAGCAGTAATAGAACCATGATGCCAAGTCCAAACGCCATGACCTGGACAATGCTTTCGCGACCACGCCGGGCAATATTAGCTGCACCGTAACGCCAGGCCACGCCGACGCGACTGCGCAGTCTGCCTAGCAGGCGAATCAGCAGCCAGGCACCGGCAGCCAGAAGTAGCGACGTACCGAGTGCACCACCCAGGACGTAGCTCAACAAGCGCGTGTCCGGAATGCTGTACCAGAGTACAGCCACGATGACGGACACCGCCGAGCCATACAACATCAGGCTGGGGATGCGATGAGGATCGAGATCGCGGCGTAGAACACGACCGGGCGGTGTGCGACCCAGTTCGATCAACGGTGGCAAGGCGAACCCGGATAACACGAGCAGACCGAAACCTATCGACATGGGCAGTGGCGTAAGCGACGCTGCAGGCAACTCGCGGCCCAGCAAGTCATCCAGCAACCAGCCCAGCCCCGACTGCGCGAGATAGCCGAGCAGTGCGCCGATAGTGCCTGCCACCAGACCAAGTACCAGTAGTTGCAGGGTATAACTACCGACTACCGAACGACGACTTGCGCCCAGGCACTTGAGAATCGCGACAGCATCGGTTTCACGCGCTGCGTAACGTCTTGCAGCTATGGCGATCGCGATTCCAGCGATGAGGACGGCAACCAGTGCGGCGAGGTTTAGAAATCGACCGGCGCGTTCCACGGCATTGCGCATCTCAGGTCGGCCGTCACGGATGTCCATGAGTTTTTCGCCAGCCTGCTTGGATTCTTCGAGATAATCGGCAAACTCGGCTACATTTTCGACCGTACCGGCAAACAGTATGCGATGCCAAACGCGACTTGCCGGGCTGACCAGTTTGGTTGCCGCCACGTCCTGGTAGTTGAGCAGTAGGGTGGGCGCAATATTGACAATGTTCCACCCCTGGTCCGGCGCATAAACCAGCACGCGCGACACACGGATCCGCGATGCACCGACATTAATAACCTCTCCGACCCGTATGCCCAGTCCACCGAGCGCGCGAGCTTCCGCCCAGGCCTCTCCGGGTGCTGGAATCTCATCAGTGGGTGCACTGTTGCCGTAAGCCTGTTTGGCGATGCGCAGGCGACCGCGCAACGGGTAGCCCTCTGTTACCGCGCGGACTTCGACCAGTTGCGAGTTAATTTCCGTAGTGACTACGCTGGGAAAGCTGAGAATACGTGCTGTATTAAGTTCTTGGCCATGGGCTCTTATTTCAAGTTCCGCATCGATGGGATTACGAGACTGCAATACGAGGTCGGCCGCGAGCGATTCTGCAGCTTGTCGGTTGACGGCTTCGCGTACGCGTTCCGTGAACACACTGACCGAACTCAACGACCCCACGGCCAGCAGTAACGACACCATAAGAATGACCAACTCGCCGGAGCGCCATTCACGCGAAACGTTGCGCAGAGCATGCGTAACCAGGTTCATGTGGTGGGATCCAGGCAGCCGGCCACCAGCTTTAGAACACGATCGCAACGACTGGCAAGCTTGTCGTTGTGGGTGACCATGATTAAGGTTGTGCCATGCTTGCGGTTCAGGTCGAACAACAAGTCAATGATATGCGTGCCGGTGGTGGTATCCAGGTTGCCCGTTGGTTCGTCAGCAAATAACAGGTTGGGCTGCGTAGAAAAAGCGCGCGCTATGGCAACACGCTGTTGTTCACCACCGGACAATTGGTTCGGGTAATGGCCTAAACGTTCTCCAAGCCCAATGTCTTCAAGGATACCTGCGGCAATCTTGCTGGCATCGTCTTCACCGGCGAGCTCCAGCGGCAATTGCACATTTTCCAGTGCAGTCAAGGCCGGTAACAGGTGAAAGGACTGGAACACGAATCCTACAGCGCGCGCTCGAAGGCCAGCTCTGCCGTCTTCATCCAGCTGGTTGAGATCAACACCATTCAGGAGTACGTGACCATGACTGGGCAGGTCAAGCCCGGCCAGCAAACCCAGGAGGGTCGACTTGCCAGAACCCGATGCACCGACCACCGCGACTGTCTCCCGCGCCGCGACGCTGAAACTCACGCGGTCGAGAATGGTCAGTATTCCCTCGGGGCTGTTAACCTGCTTAGTGACAGATTCTGCGACAAGCAGTGAGCCATTTACGGATTCCTTCATGCTCAAATATGTCCTCCTGACGGTTTCAATATTCATTTTTTTTACGCCATCCCTGCTGGCGGACGAACAGCCTTCGATACTGGTGGTTGGTGATAGCTTGAGCGCAGGCTTCGGTATTCCACCACAAGAAGGCTGGGTTACTTTGCTGCAACAGCGTCTAACCAAGCTAGGCTACGGACACCAAGTGATAAACGCCAGCATCAGTGGTGATACCACGCGCGGTGCTTTGTCTCGATTGCCCCGGGCGCTGAAGCTGCATTCCCCGAAAATCGTGATCCTTGAGCTTGGCGGAAATGACGGGCTGCGAGGATTTCCGCTCAAGGTCATGCAGGAAAATTTTGAGAAAATGATTGAGCTCAGCCAAGCTGCCGGCGCGCAGGTTGTGCTCCTGGGAATTCGTTTGCCTGCAAACTATGGCGTTACTTACACCCAAAAGTTCCATGATACCTACCGGATTCTGGCAATTCGGTTTGAATTGTTACACGTGTCATGGTTCCTGGAGGGCGTTGCCCTCGACCCCACGCTCATGCAGGACGACGGCTTCCATCCTAATGTTGCTGCGCAACCGCGCTTGTTGGACAACGTCTGGAAAGTGCTTACGCCGCTGCTTTGAACATTCGGTTGTCGTTTATTGATACAAAACTTATACAAAATAGGTTAGAACTTCACTGAGTTAGTCACCATAAGTAGTTGATTTGGTCATTAATTGCTCATCGGGCTGTACAATATTTGTACAGTTTGTGTATAGTTTTCAGGTGATCACGGATTCAAGTTACGAAAACGCTACCGAAACCGGCTGGTTCCCCATCCGCACCGTGGCGAGCCTCACCGGGGTGAAACCGGTAACGCTCAGAGCCTGGGAGCGCCGCTATCAACTGCTTGCGCCACGTCGCACTGAGAAAGGACATCGCCTCTATTCGCGCCATGACATTGATCGGATTACCCGTCTACAGACTTTGCTGGAGCAGGGAATCCCGGTAAGCCAGGCTGCAAAAATATTGACTGAAGAAACAGACGTGCCTGGTGTTGCCCGGTTGGACACTTGGACTCGCGCCAGAATGCGTTGTCGCCGCGCCATCGGGGTTTTTGATGAAGCGGCGCTTGAAACTGTTATCGAGGAAGCACTTGCCTTATATCCGGTGCAAGCGGTCACCCGTGAATTACTTATTCCATTGCTGGGTGAGCTTGGCCACAGCTGGCAAGAAACCGGATCCGGCGTCGCAGAGGAGCATTTCTTCTCCGTATTCCTGCGCAGCAGGCTGGGGGCGCGGTTTCATCACCGGGTGCGACGTGACAAGGGCCCAATCATCATTGCTGCCTGCATCCCGGGTGAACAGCACGAAATCGGTCTATTGTTTTTTGCGTTGGCCGCAGCGCTTGAATTTCGATTGGTTCTGCTCGGCGCAAATTTGCCATTGGAAGAATTCGTATTACCAACGCGTCGTGTGTCTGCAAACGGCATTGTTCTTTCCGGTTCCGCAGAGCCGGCGCCGGGTGTTCTGGAGCGTGAGTTACCAGCGCTGGTGGAAAACGTCGACATCCCGGTATTCGTGGGGGGTGCGGTTTCAGTCCAGTATCGGGATGCAATTACCCACGCCGCGGCAATCCCCCTGGGAGAGGACATTGACCGTGGCTTGCGACTACTGATTGAAAGGTTGGCGGTCGAAGAATAGGCTGTCTTGCCGCCGGTCGTCGGCGAGTGCTATACCTAGGTTTCCAAGACCAAGGTCATTCATAAGGAGCACGCCAGGTGGAAAAAATCTGGTTAGCTGAATACCCGGAAGGTGTGCCTGCGGAGGTAGACGTCAACCAGTTCGCCTCGGTAAAAGCCTTGTTTGAAATAAGTTGCGACAAGTTTCGTGACTTACCGGCATTTAACAATATGGGTGCTACCTTAACCTTTGCTGAAGTTGATCAACAAAGCAGATATTTCGCGGCGTATTTGCAAAAAGTTGCGGGATTAAAAAAAGGTGACCGCGTCGCCATAATGATGCCCAATCTTTTGCAATACCCAATTGTGTTGTTTGGCGTACTGCGTGCCGGTATGACAGTTGTGAACGTAAACCCGCTTTACACGCCCCGTGAACTCGAGCACCAGCTTAAGGATTCAGGTGCGAGCAGCATCGTCATCCTGGAAAATTTTGCGCACACGCTTGAACAGGTAATCGGCAATTGCCCGGTAAAATCGGTGATTACCACGCGCATCGGGGATATGTTGCCATTTCCCAAGTCAGCGTTGGTCAGCTTTGTCGTCAAGTACGTCAAAAAAATGGTTCCGAATTTTAATTTGCCAGCAGCGGTTAGCCTCAAACGTGCCCTGTCGGAAGGCAAGTGGCAGACGCTGGAAGAGGTCGAATTAAATCACGAAGATATAGCTTTTCTGCAGTACACAGGCGGAACTACCGGTGTTTCAAAAGGAGCGGTGCTCACGCATGGCAACATGATTGCAAACGTGTTGCAGGGCGCAGCTTGGTTTGGCGGTGGTTTCAATCCCGGCGAGGAGAAAGTTGTTACGGCACTGCCGCTGTACCACATATTTTCGCTAACTGCGAATTGCATGATTTTCCTGTTGTACGGCAGCTTGAACATTCTTATTACCAATCCCCGTGATATGCCTGGTTTTGTCAAAGAATTAGCTAAGCATAAGTTCACGGCAATAACCGGCGTAAATACTTTATTTAACGGTCTGCTCAATACGCAGGGGTTTTCTGAACTCGATTTTTCGTCCCTGCGCTTGACACTGGGTGGTGGAATGGCCGTGCAAGGCGTTGTTGCCGACAAGTGGAAAGCAGTTACCGGTTGCGTATTACTGGAGGCATATGGATTGACAGAAACCTCTCCCGCAGCCTGTATCAATCCAACTACGCTGCAGGATTTCAACGGCTCAATTGGTTTACCCATTCCTTCAACTGAGGCTTCGATTCGTGATGAAGATGGCAACGTGCTCGCTATCGGTGAAGTAGGTGAAATTTGCATTCGCGGTCCGCAGGTCATGTGGGGTTACTGGAAACGGCCAGACGAAACGGAAAATACCATGTTCAGCGACGGCTGGTTGCGCACAGGCGATGTTGGGCGCATGGATGAAAAAGGCTATATCTTCCTTGTTGATCGCAAGAAAGACATGATTCTTGTATCCGGGTTTAATGTATACCCGAACGAAGTCGAAGCTGTCGTGGCTATGCACTCCGGCGTGCTAGAAGTTGCCGCGGTGGGTATTCCGGACGAGCATTCCGGTGAGGTGGTCAAAATCTTTGTGGTCAAGAAGGACAAAGCGTTGACCGAGGAATCTCTGATGGAACATTGCCGAGAAAACCTGACAGGTTACAAGTTGC
>JAZFYH010000033.1:0-7800 GCA_036443475.1 Gammaproteobacteria bacterium
GCATCGAAGAAAACGGCTGGGTGGATGTGTCGCAGGCCACCGAAGGTGGCGACTTTGATTACCCGCGCGCGGTTGCCGGTGGTTTGAATGCACCGTTCATGTCCATCTTTACTCCGGCGGAATCAGAAATGAACGGCGCCAAAGATCTTGCTGACCGTTTAATCAGTATGGTGGAAGGCATTGTCGCGGAGTCGCCGGACAAGTTTGCCATTGCAGTGTCGCCGGCCGAGGTGCGGGCAAATTTTGACAAGGGCATCATGTCATTACCCTTGGGCATGGAAAACGGCGCACCTATAGAAGGTGACATACAAAACCTGCAACACTTCTATGATCGAGGCATTCGTTACATCACGCTTACCCATTCCAAAGCCAACCATATATCCGACTCGTCCTATGACGAGAACAGACCGAATGACGGGCTCAGTGAATTCGGCGTAGAGGTGGTGCATGAAATGAACCGCCTGGGCATCATGATAGACGTATCGCATGTTTCCGATGCGGCGTTTTACAACGTCATGGAGCATTCCGCTGTGCCGGTGATTGCCTCGCATTCTTCGGCGCGACACTTCACCCCGGGCTGGGAGCGCAACATGGATGACGACATGATCCGTGCCCTGGCAAAAACCGCCGGAGTGATCCAGGTTAATGCGGGTTCAGCATTTATTACCGAAGTCTCTAATGTGTATACCGTGGCAATGTTCGACCAGCGCAAAGCGTATCTTGAGGAAAATGACCTGGTGGATGACAAAAACGCATCCGCTGCATTTGAGGCAGGGCACCGTGTCGCCAGTCCGTTTCCATACGCACAACTGGGTGATTTTATTGATCATATTGATCACGTCGTTAGTCTGGTTGGTGTGAACCATGTTGGTATTGGTTCCGACTTTGACGGCGTGGGCGACAGCCTGCCGGAGGGCTTCAAAGACGTGTCATATTACCCGGCTTTGATCGACGGTCTGCTGCAGCGTGGTTACAGCGAATCCGACATCGAGAAAATACTGGGTGGTAATCTGTTGCGCGTCTGGCAGCGGGTGGAAGATTTTGCAGCGAACACCGACAGTTAACTTACCAGGGTGTCCAAAGGCGCCCTTTTGTTTTTCTGAAAAAGGGTATTAGAACCATACCGGCGATAAACCCGCCGATGTGCGCGCGGAACGCGACGCCGCCGCCACCGGCGGGCGCCAGCACCTGTTGCACGAGCTGCAACAGGAACCACAACCCAAGTACCCACATCGCTTGCACGTGCATGATGCGTGACAAGTAACCAAACGGAATAAGCACCAGTACCTGGGCACGCGGATACATCAACAAGTAGGCACCTAATACACCGGATATCGCACCGCTAGCGCCGACCATGGGTATTTGCGAAGACGGATCAGGCAATGCTTGCGCCATTGCCGCGCCAATTCCGCACACAAGATAAAAAATAACAAACCGCCCGTGGCCCATGCTGTCTTCGACGTTATCCGCAAATATCCACAGGTACAGCATGTTGCCAATCAGATGCATCCAGCCGCCATGCATGAACATCGAGGTAAACAGCGTGGCGAAGGGCGGCACGATGTCCAACTCAGGCGGCAGTTGCGCACTTTGCAACAACACGCTGGGTATCAGGCCAAACGCGTACACCGCGGCCTGCCCTCCCTGCGGCCCCAGGCTCCATTGCCACAAAAACACCAGCACGCATGCGCCAAGTAAAGTGTGGCTCACGTAAGGCACACGTTGCGTCGGATTGTTGTCACGTAATGGAATCATGGCTACTCTCTGCTACTGCAGTGATTATTGCATGGCGCAACCATGACCACGCAACTTATAAAAAAACTATTCGCCATTCTTTACCTGGTGTATTCATTTGCCATATCCATAACCGGGGTTCATGTTTTCGTAAACCATGGCTTGGACTTGTCGTGGGGAGGCGTTTTGTTGATATCTGTGCCCGTTATCGTAACCAATGGTGATAGGCTACTGAAAGGTTCGGTCACAAACCATCGTTACCTGGCGATAATCACCACCCTGGCACTGTTGGGATTTCTTATTTCGGTATCAAGCCTTCTGGGTGGTATTGCCGTCGGGCCTGGCGCATTCGTCGCCGCGGTTGCAAGTGTATTGGCCTTCGCTGTATATCGCTTCTGGTACATCAAGGCACTTGCCAACAACCCGGATCAGCCACCTGCAGCGTAAGCACCGCTCGACGCGTCGTCCTGGTCAATAATCGTGACTTGGCGACCATCCGACAAAGTTTCAGCACCACGTATTACTACCTTGTCGCCTTCCTGCAGGTTGCCATCCACGGCAATCAGATCCCCGGAGCCATCCCCAGTGGCAACCTTCACACGCTCCGCCACGTATTCGTCGTTAATGCGGAACACATAAGTTCCGTCACGGCGCAATATCAATGCATCACGCGGTACCGCCAGTGATTCACGTCCGGCTTGTATAGGCACGGCAACCGACACCAGTTGGCCCACCGCCCATTGTTCACGCGCTTCTGCTGTCAAATCTATGCGTATTTCGAATGATTGCGAGCGCTGATCGACGGACGGCACTACGGAACGTACCCGGCCCAAGTGTTCTGACTGGAAGCCGAAAATGTTTAATGTGTCGCCGGGTTTGACGCGGCCCGAAAAACGCAACGGCGCATACACCCGCACTTCGAGATTTTCCAAGTCTGTCACGCGTGCCAGTGGTGTACCGCGTGCGACATCCTCACCTTCACGCCGCAGTCGTTGCACGACCACGCCGGAAAATTTCGCCCGTATGGTGGCCCGTCTCAGATTGTCTTCGATCTGGCGCAAGCGCAACTCGGCGATGCGTAAATCGCTAGCTGCAACATCGCGTTGCGATTGGGTTTGCTCAAGCTCGTTGGCGGCCAGCGTGTTCTGCTGTGCAAGGTTACGCTGCCGTTTCAACTGTGCATCAAGAAACTTAAGTTGCGCCTTGGCGCGTTCGTGCTGCGCCTGTTGTTCCGCTTGCTGCAACTCCAATTGGAAGGTATCGATGCTGGCAATCACATCGCCTTCGGCCAACATGGTGCCGGGCTCGGCCACAAATTCCAGTTGACCGTCTACGCTGCTGGTTATCTGCAGGTCGTTACGACTGTATACCGTACCGCTCACCGGAAGTGTCGGGGTAATAACCGCTTGTTCGACCAGCGCCACGGCAACCGATGCGGGTGGCATTTGCGGCGCCGGGCCAGCATTTGCCATACCACTGACAATTAAAAGTAGACCCAAAAATTTCTTGTGCTTCATTGCGGCACCTCACCGGTAGCGGATTTTGACGCCAACCATTTGTCGAACTTCGCCTTGCCCAAGGCAAACATGTCGCCGCGTTCACCCAACCGTAACAGGCTGGGCATTAATACCAGCGTGAATACCGCAGACAGCAGCATGCCGCCGACAATAACTGTCGCTAAACCACGATAAATATCGGAACCGACACCGGGAATCAGCATTAAGGGCAACATTCCCAAAATACTTGTCAGTGTACTCATATAAACAGGCCGGGCACGGATCAATACCGCGCTTTCTACCGCGTTGCGGCGTGACATGCCCTGGTGTTCGCCATCACGTGTCTGGCTCACCAACAAGATGGCATTGTTTACCACCAGGCCAAGTAAAATGATGAAACCAATCATGGTCAGCATATCCAGCGACTGGTAAGTCACCAGATTCAAAGCGCGCAATGCGATCACGCCACCGGCCAATGCCAGGGGCATTACCAGCAATACCAACAGGCTGTCACGCAATGATTTGAAAATAGCTGCCATGACCATAAACAAGATCAGCACTGCGAGCAGAAAGTTATTGAGCATGTTTTGCAGCGCACCTTCCAGACGGTCGGCACTGCCACGGTAGTTAATACTGGAACCTTCGGGTAGCGCGGCAGCAATTGTTGGCCCAACTTCGGTGCGCAGAATTTCCAGCGCCTCTTCCACGGTCATGTTATCCGGCGGCAAAACCTGCAGACTGATGGTGCGTTGTCCGTCGATGCGCTGTAGTTGGGAAGGTCCGACGGTGCGGCGAATCTCGGTCAGGCTGCCGATGGTCTGTGCACCCGCCAGCGGTGTTGCAATGGGCATGGCAGCAAGTTCTTCCGGCGTGCGCCATTTACCGGCGCGCAAGATCACGTCATATCGTTCATTACCGTCGAAATACTCACTAACGAACAAACCACCGGTCAAAGCCCGTACGGCGTTGGCCACTGACGCGCGATCCAATCCTGCCTGCGTAATCAAGCGATCATTGGGAATTAGTTGCAGTTCCGGTTCAGCTAAGGACAAGCCCGGTACGGGGCGTACCACCGCACCCGGTAAAACTTCGTTCGTTTTGCTCAAACCGATCTGCGCTGCATCCATCAAACCCTCAATGTCTGCGCCCTGCAGATCAACACTAATGGTCCGCCCGCCGTCGAATCCGATGCCCAGCAAGGAAGCTCTACTGGTAAAAGCCTGGGTGTCTGGAATGCCTTGCAACAGTGGCCCGCGCAGTAACTCCACCCAATCTTCAGTTTCGTCAGGATTCAATGGATACAAATAAACAATATTAAAATTACCGAACATGGCCATGTTGTAACCGCGTATATAAGGTTCCTGTTCGTGGTCCATGTAGGGTTTCAGGCGCTCGGCAATACTGCGGCCGATTTCGTTTTCGAACAGATCGTTATTGACCCCCGGCGGTACATTGAAAAACACGGTTACTGCATCGGCCTTTGCCGAGGGCAGAAAATCGGCCTTAGGTTTAAGCACCATGGCCACTGCAACTGGGATAATGATTAACGACGCAACCCAAATTATGCGTTTTCGACCAGTGTCCGTAATTTTCATAATAAAACCGGTTATGGCAGTCCACCAGTGTGCAACCGGATCACTATGCACGCCGGCCTTTAACAAGTAGTGACTGGCGACGGGAATAATTGTCAGCGCCGCGATCATGGAAACAAACACGGAAACTGAAAGTGTCAACGCCAGGTCACCAAACATCTGCCCTTCCTGACCTTCCATGAACAACACGGGCAGGAATATGGCGATGGTGGTCATGGTCGACGCAAACAAGGCGCCCTTCACCTGATCGGTACCGTGGGTCACGGCCACTTCGGAGGACTCACCTTTTTGTCGGAAACGTACAATGTTTTCCTGCACAATAATCGCCGCATCCAATACGAGGCCAACTGAAAAAGCTATCCCGGCCAACGAAATAACGTTTAAGGACAAACCAAAAATCTGTAACGAAATAAACGCTGCCATGAGTGAGATAGGTATCGTCGCCCCGATAATCAACGTGGCGCGACGATCACGCAGGAAAAACCACAGTGCACCGATGGCAAGCAATATGCCTAACCCAAGATTGTTTTTCACCAAGGAAACGGCCCGGCGTATGTACACCGACGAATCGAAACTTAATTCCATAATCAAATTGAGTTCCGCCATCGGTCCCGCATTGAGCTCGTTGATGGCGATATTTACCTCGTCAAGAATATCCACCGTGTTGGCTTCGTTATCACGCAACAACATAATGTAAAACGCTGGGTGTCCGTTGCGCATATTGACGCCAAACGGATCGGTTAGCGTTTTTTCGACAGTGGCAACTTCGTTCAACTGCACGGGACGATCGCCGCTCCAGGCAACGATCAGTTCCCCGAGCTTGTCGATATCATCCTTGCCGACGAACCGCACTGTGTACTGTCGCCGACCGACATCGGCAAATCCGCCGGATACATCATTGGCGCGCGCAACCGTTGCTGCCATGTCGCTAATCGGAATACCAAGCGCGGCAGCGCGGTAAGGATCAAACGTAATGCGCACTTCGAAGGGGCGCCGACCGGCCATATTGACCCGCGACACACCCTCAATTCTCGCCAAGCGCGGTTCCACCGCGTTGTCAAACACACGTTGGTACTCAGGTGAATGCAAATCTTTGTTGGGATTATCGGGTTGCGGGTAAATCTGGATGGTCGCAACCGCGTTACCTGCTCCACCACCGCCGGCCGCGACAAACGGTTCACCCGCCTCACGCGGTAATGGCGGTGCCAGGTTCAAGTTGTTGATGACATTGATCAGTGCTTCCTGCATGTCGGTACCGACATCGAAGGTCAGCGTGATCGAGCCGAAGCCGCGGTTGATGCTGCTGGAAATTTCCGTCATGCCCGGTGTATTGCGCAGCACATTTTCCTGCGGTTCGATGATGTAAGACTCCATCTCTGCCGGTGCGGCCTGGCGCCAGTTGTTAAAAATACTGATCTGCGGCTGATTGAGATCCGGCAGTAATTGAACCGGTCGGGAGGTAATGGCGAGCAACCCGAACAGGACGAGCATCGCCACGATGACAAACATGGCAGCGGGATTTTGTACGCTTAATCGAGTCAGATTCATGAGATCTTCCGGGCAGCTATTGGATCCGGCAGCGCACATATCTTACGCCTCGGGCTGACCTGTATGACCAATTTCAGCGGACAAAATTCCGCACAAAAACTCACGACCGCTGTGAAAGGCGGTCGTGGTGGGTGAATCGACGTTAAGCGAGTTCCAAGAAGCTGGCTTTATTCAAATTGGCGCGCCAGAAAATCCACAGTCAGGCGCCAGGCTGCCGCCGTGGCCACCGGGTCATATGTAGTGCCTTGGTTGAACAACGGTTGGGCAAACGCGTGCTGCGCCCCGGGATACACCCAGATCTCTGCGGCCGCACCCGCGCCGTCCGCGGCCTTGGAAAAGATCGCTGCGTTGTCGGCAGCAGGTCCGTCCTTTGAACCGTAGACGGCAAGCACGGGACCGTTAAGCTTTTTCAATTCATCGGAGTCATTGATCGTATCGCCATACCAGATCACCGTAGCCGTAATAGCATCGTGTCTTAGTGCTGCACTGAAAGCATGTTGAGTACCCATGCTAAACCCCATGATTGCGATTTGCCGGCCAGGTGTACGCAACTCATCCAGTGTGCGGTCGATCTTCGCCGCTACCTGATCGGCATCAAGTACCTTCATTAGGTTCCAGGCATCGGTATGCGTCGTCGCGCTTTGTCCGCCGTAAAGATCTACCGACACAACACGAAAACCATTTTTTGCCAGCTTATCGGCCGCGGCATGATAGAACGGTGATACACCAAACCAATCGTGCACCAGGAGAATGCCCTTGTCGGAATCATCAGGTCCGGCAACAAAAATCGTAAACTCATTTCCGTTATTCAGTTGCACAACCTGGGTCACGGGCGCCGCCCATGCAGACATAGTTGCCAATGCCACGAGTAATACGACAATACGAAGTGATCTGTTCACGTTCTTCCCCTTCAGCTTGTATGACAGAGTTTTTCTGCGGTGCAGCACGCACTGCATCTTAGTACGTTTCGAATAGGACCGACGTGATCAGGATAAATTTCGCCGTAACTCCGCAAGCTCGTTGTAACTTGCCACAATGTCGTTCAGCGAAAACGCAGCATTTGCTGGCGAAGGGTTGGGTGTCACGAAAATAATGATTTCATCCAACATAAAGCTTTGACGGCCCCAGCGCAGATCGGCAACACGTTCACGATCTGTGTAACGCAAAAACTGCCCACAAGCTACCTTGCCATGAAACCAGGCAATGCGGGGTCGATACCGCTTGAGCTTGCTCGCCAGTTGCGGAGCGCCGCGACGGTAATCGGCAGCACGTAATTGCGACGCGTCGGACGTCGGGCGTTTGACCAGATCGGTATAGCCTATGCGTTCGTGCTGAAACAAATGCCGCATGGCTTTCTTGCCAGGCTCGATTTTTTGCGTAAGCAAGTCGGACGCATTCAACGCGCGCCAGAAACGGTTACGTGGATTGGC
>JAZFYH010000034.1:0-8876 GCA_036443475.1 Gammaproteobacteria bacterium
TCACCAAATACCGAGAAGCCATGGCAATCCCAACCTCACATGAAAGAAAAATTCTACAAAATTCTAATAATCATTAAGTTAAGGAATGAACCTATGCAAATTAACCTTACAGGCCATCACATCGAAATCACTCCAGCATTAAAACAGTACGTTGACGCGAAACTGGAAAAACTGGAAAGACATTTTGACCACGTCAACAATGTACATGTAATTCTCACGGTCGAAAAACTACGGCACAAGGCTGAAGCCAACGTGCATGTGAGTGGCAACCATTTGTTTGCGGACGCAGTGGAAGAAGATATGTATGCAGCGATTGATGGACTGGTTGACAAGCTTGACCGCCAAGTTAAAAAACACAAGGAAAAAATAACAGAACATCATGGTCGGCACGCACTCAGGTCTGTGAGAAACTGATTGCAGCTAATTCATCAAACCGGTACTTGCGATAACCTCTATATTCATTCGAATCTGAGCAGCGCTAAATCTGGATTCTTTTTCGTAAGATTAGCGTAAGCAAAAATCTCGGCATTACGCATAGTTTGATTTTCTTCTCAAAGCCTCGGCCAAGAGCCGGGGCTTTTTTGATTTTCCGTCCGTATTGCATACGTCTTAATTAAACAGTGCGTTCATGGACGCAATAAGACGTAACCGTTACACTCAGCGGCGCTACCGGGCATACAATCGGCGTGTCGAAGCAACGATGACCGAGAAAAATACACCAGGAAAGACCGAATCACGGCTCGAAGTTCTGCGTGGCGCGTTAGAGAGCGGCACGCTACGCGCTGCGCGCCGCATGATGCAGTCACTGCACCCCGCCGAAATTGCGCACCTACTCGAATCCTTGCGTCCCGCCGAGCGAGACATAATCTGGGAACTTGCTGACCCCGATGACGAAGGTGAAGTTCTGCTGCACGTCAACGACGAGGTTCGCGCCGGTCTTATCCGTGGCATGGAGCCCCATGAGCTGCTGGCCGCGACTGATGGTTTGGCCATGGATGACCTGGCCGACCTTGTAGCAGACCTGCCAGAAACCGTAACGCGGCAAATCCTGCGTTCTATGGACGAGCAGGATCGGCAACGCCTTGAAGCCGTACTGGCTTACTCGGAAGACAGCGCTGGCGGTTTGATGAACACGGACACCGTAACTATACGTCCTGATGTCAGTCTGGACGTCGTATTTCGGTACCTGCGTATGCGGGAAAAGTTGCCGGACCATACTGATCGGCTCTTTGTGGTCAACCGCTATGGGCGTCTGCTCGGTTCGCTCTTATTGACACGAATGCTGTCGGAAGACACATCAACAACTGTTACCGAAGTTTTGGATACCGAAGTGCGTGGCATTTCGGCTGGCATGTCGGCAGCTGAAGTCGCCAAGCTGTTCGAAGACCTTGACCTGGTTTCGGCACCCGTAGTAGATGACAGCGGTGTGCTTTTAGGTCGTATTACAATTGACGATGTTGTCGATGTAATTCGTGACCAGGCAGACCATTCACTAATGGTCATGGCCGGCCTGGATGAAGAAGACGACATGTTCGCACCGATTGTTCCGAGTGCGCGGCGACGGGCTATCTGGTTGGGTGTAAATCTCGCGACCGCATTCCTGGCGGCATGGGTAGTGGGATTGTTCCAGGCAACGATCGATCAGGTAGTTGCGTTGGCCGTGCTTATGCCCGTAGTGGCCAGCATGGGTGGTATCGCCGGTAGCCAGACGTTGACTCTGATGGTTCGTGGTCTTGCGCTTGGCCAAGTGCAAGGCATCAACGCACGTTTGTTAATGATGAAGGAAATTTCCGTGGCGATCCTGAACGGCATGGCCTGGGCGTTGATCGTTGCCTTGGTCGTCATGCTCTGGTTCGGTAGTACCCGACTCAGCCTGATTATTGCCGCAGCCCTAGTAATTAACCTGCTGGTGGCCGCGGCATCCGGTGTGTTAATTCCACTCACGTTGAAAAAACTGGGTGTGGACCCAGCCTTGGCGGGCAGTGTTATCTTGACAACCATTACAGATGTTGTCGGTTTTTTCATCTTCCTCGGATTGGGCGCATTGTTTCTTTTATGACGATTGACCCAGCCCCGCTAGGTAGCGGTCAAGCACCTGCACGTTTTGCATACCATCATGATATCCAAGCTCAATTAACTCCTGGCAATACATTCCGTCAAACATCAAGTAACTGATCAATTGGTTGCTGCTGTCATTCTTAGCCCCGAGAATTCGCAGCAGGTTGCGAACGGTCCGCGGAAAACGCTTGATGTATCGCGTCGCAATGGCGCGAATGTCCTCACTCGGAACAATTATGGATATATCGATTGGGCGCAACGATGACGACGACTTACTAAACCTATTTTCATTCACTTCCGTAAGCAATGAATTAATACGTCGCAGACGTTCGACGTCAGTGTATAGCGCATCCATAAACAACGTATCCAGAACGTAGCCGATAATCTGCCCGAACGATGGATGGCCGGGATCAATCGTATCGGGAGGCAAGATGTTTGGATCTTCATTTCGAACGCCAATGACCAGGAGCCGATCCGCACCCAGATGAATCGCCGGGCTAAGAGGGGCCGCTTGTCGCATAGAACCGTCCCCAAAATATTCCGGGCCAATTCGCTCTGCAGGAAAAATAAGCGGGATTGCAGCGGACGCCATGATGTGTTCTAACTCCACGTTTGCCATTCTGCCGTCACGCCGCGTGCGCGACCACGAAACCAGGCCATGCCGACCTTGAAAAAAAGTCACTGAGCGAGCAGACGTGTAGCCAGAGGCCGTAATACCCAGGGCGTGCAATGCACCACAATCAATTGCTTCCTGTATCTTGGAAAAATTGACGTTTTTCTCAAGCAAGCGCTGTAACGGTGAGCTGTCGAGCATTGACCGTGGCGCGTGGTCTGGTCTACGCCCAAGCAACAACCAGCGAAACCAGCGAAAGCTAGTTCCCAGCATAGTCATGACATCAGTACGAAAAATCCGGTCAACCGTGAGATTTTCCCAAAGTCCGACTAGATTGTTGACACCCGTTTTAAATGATTGTGCGTTTGCTGCAAGCAAAGCTGCATTTATCGAGCCAGCAGAAGTACCCGTAATAACCGGAAAGGGATTGCTGTCGGTGTTGCCCAATCGTTCGGCGAAAGCCTTTAACACGCCAACCTGGTAGGCTGCACGCGCGCCCCCGCCAGTTAGGATCAGGCCTCCAGTGGGATCACTTTCTTCTTTCACGGAAAGAAGCATAGCCTTTCCGCAACATCGATCCCAGCGAATCAGAAGTTCAACAACACAATCCGGTAACGCGCCGAATTATTCTTTAACTTGGTTATGCCGAGATTCGCTTGGTCCATTGGCAGGCACTCTACCTGTGGTCTGACATCGTGCTTGGCAGCGAATTTCAGCATGGCCTGCATTGATTTTGTACCACCGATCGAGCTACCCGAGATGGATTTTTGTCCGCCGATCAACGTGCCAATGGGAATGACCAGCGGTTCCTTCGGCACGCCGACCAGGCACATATCGCCGCCCGGTCGCACCTGAGAAAGAAAATGCGTCCATTCCAGTCCACTGCTGACGGTAGAAATCAGGAAATGAAATGAACGGCTGGCCCGCTTCATCTGCATGCCGTTGCTGGAATTGATGAAATGGTCGGCACCCAATTTCCGGGCTTCTTCTTCTTTGTCTTTGGAGGAGGAAATAGCGGTCACATCTGCACCCATCGCTTTGGCAAACTGCAGGGCCAGATGACCCAGTCCGCCAATACCCAGAACCCCCACCTTCATACCCGAAGCTATTCCCGCGCGTGCCAAAGGCGAGAAAACCGTCACCCCGGCGCAAAGCAACGGCGCGGCCAGTTCGGAAGAAATGACATCCGGTATTGGGAACACAAATCGGTGGTGACAGCGAATTGCTTCGGCAAACCCCCCGAAACTACCGATGCAGGTAGCCTCCGTGCGAGTACACACATTTTCTTCACCCGCTACGCAGTGGCTGCAATCGCCGCAGCTTCCGCGCTGCCAACCCACACCTACTCGCATGCCTTTGTTTATTCCGGCTACCTCGGCTCCCGTTGCCGTAACTACACCAACGATCTCATGCCCGGGAACCAGCGGATACGAGTTTGTTCCCCAATCGTTTTCCATGAGATGAAGATCACTGTGGCAAATGCCGCAATGCGAAATGGAAATTTCGATATCTGTCGGCTTGATCTCACCGGGGTCGTATTCGAACGGAATCAGAACATCACCAGCGTGCATGCAGGCTTGCGCGTGTATCAACATGTTTCGACCTCCCGTTGCCGCTCCAACAATCCACTTTGGCCATTCTGCCTGTCAACCAATACAGGCAGTATGATTTCCGTTAAAAACGGGCGCATTTTTGGGGCTCGTGTTACGCTGTTTTGCGTATTATGTTGCAAAAACCTAGCGGAGAATTCCATGCTAACTACACGTCTCAAGGTACACCTGCTTGCCTGCATCCTGTTGCTCATGGGAAATAGCGTAGTAAAAGCGGAACCTACCGAAGGTGATTCCGCACCCGGATTTCGTCTGCAGGATCAAAAAGGGGCGTGGCACGATTTATCCGATTACCAGGGCCAGTGGGTCGTTCTGTATTTTTACCCGAAAGATGGAACTCCGGGCTGCACCACTGAAGCCTGCAACTTCCGAGACGATATTCTGCGATTCAAAGCAATGGGCGTAAAGCTCCTCGGGGTTAGCGTGGATGATATCGAGTCACATAGCGAATTTGCTGAAAAACATCAACTGCCCTTTCCCTTGTTGGCGGATGCATCCAAGAATGTTACCGAAACATATGGCGTATTAAGAGATTCTTCAATTGGCAAGATCGCGAACCGGGAAACATTCATTATTGGTCCCGAAGGAACCATCGTTCGTCATTACGCCAAAGTCGATCCCGATACGCATTCCGCTGAACTGCTTATCGATCTTGGAGACCTGTTGAATCAGAATGAAAAACCGCAAGGTTAATCAGTACCTGCTCTGCTCTTCAGACTGATTGCCAATTCCACCCGATTACGTCCAGCCTGTTTGGCGCGGAATAACGCGTGATCGGCAGCACGAAACAACTTGTCGGCATCCACGGACTGCCCCGGCTTTACGCTGGCAACACCAATACTGGTGGTAACACCGATTTTTTTGCCACCACTAGTAACAGGTTTGTTGACAATCGATTTACGCAACCGGTCTGCAATCTCCAGTGCGTTTGCACGAGTACACCGGGGTAATACAACCATGAACTTCCCACCCCCATAGCGGCCGAACATGTCATAAGACCTCAGAGTTATTCGCATGCGGTCCGCTACTTCATTTAGTACGGTATCCCCACCCTGTGGGCCGAGGTACTCATTGATTGCGCCGAGCGCATCGACATCGCTTACGAGTAAAGCCATGGGTGAGCTGTCGCGTCCGGCGCGCTCAATTTCACGTTGTGCCACTTCCATGATCAAACCGTGATTCCAGAGTCCAGTCAGAGTGTCATGTGATGCGCGCAGACTAGAGCGGAACTGTAGCTCCGCAAAACGTTGCCAGGCCCGAACGCGCATCCGCAATTCCTCGGCCACGATAGGACGGCCGAGGCAATCGTCAATCGGAAGTGATTCGGCAATTTCAAATACACCTATGTCCTTGCCCGCTAACAGTAAGATGATAAAAAATTCATCCCCGTTATCAAGCCCGCGAATGCGCTCACAAAATTTCTCGATTTGCGTACCTGGCAGGTTTACGTCGAGAACAACCAATGCAGGCGCATCAGGTTCCTGCAATGCTGCCCAGGCTGACTTCGCATCTTCGTGTACCAATGAATCGATGCCAACTTTCTTGAGTTCGCGTTGTAGTTTCTGACGGGAAACAGCTTCCGCAATGGCGACAATGGCTTTCATGAATCAGGCATGCATCCGGGGATCGACAACCTTTTATAGCTTAAAGCAAGCAATCTAGGTGGGCCAGAATCACTCAATACGTAGTATTTTCATGGCGTTCGTCCCCCCTGCTACGCCATCGAAATCACCTTTGGTGATAATGACAAAATCTTTTTTCTCTACAGCACCCATTTCCTTCAGCGTACGTGCGGCATCATCCAAGACTTTCCCCTGGTCAACATGTAGCACGTCGAATGCCACAGGATACACACCCCGATACAAAGTTACGCGCCGACGCGTTGCTTCGTGTCGCGTCAACGCAAAAATGGGTATTCCCGAACGGATGCGAGACATCCATAAAGCGGTTGAACCACTTTCTGTCAACGCAACAATGGCCTTTACGTTGAAATGATTTGCCGTGTACATTACTGCCATAGCGATAGCTTCGTCCGAGCGTTCGAAATAGCTGTCCATGCGGTGTTTGGAACGCAGCGTGGCACGATGTTTCTCCGCCCCCACGCACACTCTAGCCATGGCTTCAACCACTTTTACCGGGTACTTACCGGTCGCCGTTTCCGCGGAAAGCATCACTGCGTCTGTACCATCCATTACAGCATTGGCCACATCCAGAACTTCCGCTCGTGTTGGCACTGGATTTATAATCATGGATTCCATCATTTGCGTTGCGGTTATTGCCACAGTGCTCAGGTCACGCGCCACATGGATTATATGTTTTTGCACACCGGGAAGCTCCGCGTCACCTATTTCCACCGCGAGATCACCGCGAGCAATCATTACAGCGTCGCTGACTTCAACAATCGCTTCAATGTTGTCCAGCGCCTCGGCACGTTCGATTTTTGAAATAATGCCTGCCCGACTGCCAGCATCCCAAACCAAGTCGCGTGCTGTCTGCACATCGTTGGCGTCGCGCGGGAAGGAAACAGCAACGTAATCAACATTCAGCTTTGCCGACAGTTTGATATCTTCGCGATCTTTGTCGGTGAGCGCCGGCGCAGACAACCCACCACCCTTTCGGTTTATACCTTTGTTGTTGGAGAGCGTACCACCGGTGCGCACCTCGCAAACGATCCTTGAACCTTCAACTTTGTCGACTACAAATTCGATTAGGCCGTCATTCAACAGCAACACATCGCCCTTTGCTACGTCATTCGGGAGATTCTTGTAAGTGATTCCAATCGTTTCCGATGTGCCGGCATCGGCATCCAGTTCGGCATCCAGCGTAAACACTTCGCCGTCGGCGAGTTCGATTTCTCCATCACGAAACTTTTCGATACGGATTTTTGGTCCCTGCAGATCGGCAAACACACCTACGTCCTGACCAACCGCATGTGATGCTTCGCGAACACGGCTGATACGCTTTTCGTGATCCTTGGCGTTGCCGTGTGACAGGTTCATGCGCACTACGTCCACACCGGCCTTGAACATGGCTTCCAGCACACCGTCCGCATCCATTGCAGGACCGAGTGTCGCAACAATTTTTGTTCGTCTTGGCATGCTCAAGTTTCCTTGCCCGCACGTTTCTCTAGAATAGCAACTGCTGGCAAGATTTTTCCTTCCAAAAACTCCAGAAAGGCTCCGCCTCCAGTAGAAATATAGGAAATCCGGTCCGCAACACCATACTTGTCAAGCGCTGCAAGCGTGTCACCACCGCCCACTATAGAGAATGCGGCGCTGTCCGCCACGGCCTGTGCAAGTATTTTGGTGCCCTCACCAAACTGTTCATATTCAAAAACACCAACTGGCCCATTCCAGACAATCGTGCCCGCATCGCGTAATAACACCGCAAACCGCTTAGCGGTGTCCGGTCCAATATCGAGAATTAATTCGTCGTCAGCCACTTGGTCGACGGGCTTGACGTCCGCTTCAGCTTGCGCAGACAGCTCGTTTGCCACAACAACATCAGTGGGTATGGGAATGTCCCCACCGCGCTGCGCTACCAAATCCGTCAACCGTCGAGCGGTTTCCACCAGATCCGGTTCATAGAGAGACTTGCCGACGTGATGCCCTGCGGCAGCGATAAATGTATTGGCAATTCCACCGCCTACGATCAATTGGTCTACAACGCCGGTTAACGATTCCAGCAGAGTCAACTTGTTTGAAACTTTTGACCCGGCAATGATCGCTACCGTCGGTCGAGCGGGATTTTCAAGAGATTTGCCCAGTGCATCAAGTTCGGCGACAAGCAACGGTCCTGCTGCCGCAATCGGTGCAAACCGCGCAACACCTTCAGTTGATGACTGCGCCCGATGCGCCGTACCAAACGCATCCATTACAAACACATCACATAAGCCCGCCATTTTTTTGGCGAGAGATTTTTCGTTGGCCCGCTCACCAACCAAGAAACGTACATTTTCACACAAAACAACTTCGCCCGCTGCAACCTCTACGCCGTTTATCCAGTCCCTTTCCAGCCGCACTTTCATGCCCAGCAATTCGCGTAATCGGTCTGCCACCGGTGCCAGTGAGTAGAATTCATCAAAGTGGCCCTCGATGGGTCGCCCAAGATGGGACAGCACCAGTATTCGCGCATTTTTCTCAATGGCATGTCGCAGGGTTGGCAGGAAGGCACGAATACGCGCGTTGGACGTCACTTTGCCATCAGCAATGGGGACATTCAGGTCAGCACGAATCAAAACACGCTGATCGTGCAGTTCCAGGTCAACCATCCGTAATACTTTCGCCATTTTCTCGTCCCCCGTCCATTTCCTGGGGTAGGAATTCTAATTACAGACAGTAACAACCGTTAGTGGGCGGCCATCAGCGCAAGTGTTGTATCCAGCATGCGATTGGAAAAACCCCACTCGTTGTCATACCAGGAACAAACCTTCACCAGGCGACCGACGACTCGGGTCAAAGTTGCATCGTAAATACTGGACGCAGGATCGTGATTGAAGTCGATTGACACCAGTGGCCCATCACTGTAGTTCAGAATGCCATTTAGCGGACCGTCGGAGGCATCCTTCAAAACCTTGTTTATTTCGTCAATGCTCG
>JAZFYH010000035.1:0-4318 GCA_036443475.1 Gammaproteobacteria bacterium
ATGAAAACGCGAACCATAACTTCGAGAATCGGGCTGACAGGACTACTGCTACTGATTGTTTCTGGTTGTAGCTGGTTTGGAGGTGACGATGAGGTTGAGGAAATCAAACCCACCAAACTCACCAGGATCAATGAAGAAGTCAATATCCGGCAAATCTGGAACGCGAAGCTCGGCAAGGGTGCGCAGGACAGGGCAATAAAGCTGGTTCCCGCAGTGTCGGCAAGCAGGGTATTCGCTGCGTCCGCCGATGGGAAAGTGGTTGCGCTACAGGCAGACAACGGCCGAAAGATCTGGGAGCAGAAGGTAAAGTCGTTTTACTCGAAAAAGGAAGCGAGAAATGCATTTGCGGAAGATGTAGATGTCATTACCGGCGGCGTTGGGGTCGGTAAGGATATTATTGTTGTTGGTACTGCTGCCGGAGAACTCGTTGCCCTTAACCAGAGTGATGGCAGTCTTGCATGGAGAACCAGGACATCGAGTGAAGTTCTTGCGCCACCGCAGGTTGATGACGATCTTGTCGTTGCCCATACCATCGATGGGAAAGTTGGTGGATATGATTCTCTCGATGGTGAACGCAGGTGGATCTACTCGACCTCCATTCCCAGCCTGACACTTCGCGGTACAACAACGCCTATTATTTCCGGCGAATTTGTCATTGCCGGGTTTGCCAACGGACGTATTGCGCTTTTAGACCGGGAACACGGCATTGCAGGAGCGGATGAACGCGTTGCCATGGCAACCGGGCGTTCAGACCTTGAGCGGTTGGTGGATATAGATGGCACCATGATAGTTACGGGAAATAAACTCTATGTCGTGAGTTTTCACGGTCGCCTGGCGGCAATAGATTTAACGACAGGGCGACTCTCCTGGGCGAGGGATGCATCGAGCGTGGTAGGGCTTGGGGAAGGTTTTGGAAATATCTATATCGCCCATGCCGATAGCATACTCGGCGCCATCGATATGGGAACTGGCCGTGATGTGTGGGAAGTCGAAGCGTTGCAACATCGGGACATCACAACACCTGTTAGTACCGGCAGTTATATTGCTGTGGGAGACTATGACGGCTATCTGCACATCATTGCGCAATCCGACGGACGATTTGTAGGGCGACGTCGAGTCGATGGTGACGGCATCCTGTCCCCCGTGGTCGTTGATGGCAATCGTTTGTTTGTGATGGGTAACAGCGGTCGCCTTTCGACGTTCGAGATTCAATAGGTAGTTGGAGTACCAGTGCTCCCGGTCATTGCTTTGGTCGGCCGACCCAATGTTGGCAAATCAACCCTGTTCAATCGCCTTACGCGAACTCGTGATGCACTAGTCGCCAGCTTTCCTGGACTGACCCGGGACCGACAATATGGTCAAGGCGCGTTGGGCGATTTTGACTATGTGGTCGTGGATACCGGTGGTTTGACCGGAGATGATGACGGCGTTTATAAACCGATGGCAGACCAGGCCGCACAGGCAATTCATGAGGCGGACCTTGTCTTGTTCATGGTTGACTCGAAAGACGGCCGGGTTGCGGGTGACGAAGCGATTGCCGAGATGCTTCGCCGCGCGAATGTCGCAACCTTGCTGGTCGCCAACAAGATTGATGGGCAGAATCCTGATTATGTTGCTGGAGAGTTTTCTACACTCGGTTTCGGAGAAACAGCTTACATCTCTGCTACCAACGGACATGGAATCAGTCATCTGGTTGACGAATTAGTTGGCGGACACCCGGCGATACGAATTAAACCCAATAAAGATGAAGATCCCAATTCAGGCATCAAAATTGCCGTTGTCGGCCGGCCTAATGTAGGTAAGTCAACGCTGGTCAATCGGCTACTCGGTGAAGACAGGGTCGTTGTGTTTGATGAGCCCGGCACCACACGAGACAGTATCTATATTCCCTACGAGCGCGATGGTGAAGATTACACCATCATCGACACCGCCGGTGTTCGCAGAAGAGGCAAGGTCAGGGAAACCGTCGAAAAATTTTCAATTATTAAAACCCTGGAGGCCATCAGCAACGCCAATGTTGTGATCCTGATGATAGATGCCAGGGAAGGTATTGTAGATCAGGACCTGCACCTGCTCAGTCACATTCTCGACGCCGGGCGAGCATTGGTATTTGCAGTAAATAAATGGGACGGGACGGAACTTGAGCAGAAAAACTCTATCAAGCGGGAACTTGAGCGCCGCCTGACATTTATCAATTTCGCGAAAACACATTTCATCTCGGCGCTACATGGTTCTGGCGTCGGTAATCTATACAAGTCCATCCACAAGGCGTTTGATTCAGCAACTCGAAAAATCCGCACATCGCAGTTGAACGATATACTTGATGCCGCGTTGCAGGAACACCAGCCGCCCATGGTGAGAGGCCGCCGCATAAAACTTCGCTATGCCCATATCGGTGGTAACAATCCCCCCATCATCGTTATTCACGGTAACCAGACCGATTCGGTTCCTGATTCATACAGGCGCTACCTGCAACACCGTTTTATCGTTAAATTAAAGCTGGAAGGAATGCCCATTCGCCTGGAATTCAAAAGCAGCGATAATCCGTTCAAGAACCGAAGGAACAAACTGACCAGGCGCCAGATCAGCAGCAAGCGCAGGTTGATGAAACACGTCAAGAAAAAGGACAAAAAACGCTAATACCGTCATCCCTGCGATAGCGTCGCGAAAGCAGGGATCTCTCTCCCTACATAGCAGGGGAACTTGAGGCTAACCATAGCGCCCAGCCGCAGAGCACGGCAGTGACAAGGAAACCCACCCACGATGCTGCAATGGGTATATCCACCAGCCCGAAAACGAACGGCCACCCGTTGACAGCTCGAACCAGGTGCAGGAGAGAGACGATTCCGAATATTATCCCTGAAATAACCAGGTAGATCTGTGCATTGTTCGCCATGGCAATGTACCTCTTTTTCAACGAGAAGGTCATATCTACTCAACTTTAGCATCAATTTCTGCCTGAATTCGGGCCAGGTTCAACCTGGTGTCAGCATTTTCAGGGTTTATTGAGAGTGCTTTTTTCAGGTAAAACACGGCTTTGTCCAACTGATCTAACCGGGCATGGGCGACACCAAGATTATTGTAAGCCTGCCAGTACTCACTATTGAGCTGCAATGCTTTTCTTGAATACTCAATTGATTGTTGTGCCTTGCCTTCGGTTAGAAGTGCCAGTGCGAGGTGGTAATAAAGGACTGGCTCAAGATGATCAACTTCGATGCCGAGCAGGAAGTGCTTCCTTGCTTCATCAAATTGATTTTCCGCCAACATGGCAAGGCCGATCAGATCCTGTAAACCCGCGTTCTCCGGTGCCAGCGATTCCGCCTTCTTTAGATGCACCCATGCTTCGTCATGACGTTCATCATCAAGAAGGATACGCGCAAGTGAAACATGTGCCCGTGCAAAATCAGAATCGACTTCTACGGCCTTAATCCAGGTTTTTTCTGCATCTTTTTGTCTTCCCACACGCGAGTAGGTTAATGCTAATTGTGAGAGGTACCTGGCCTTGCCAGGCGCTAATTCAACCGCCCGTTCGGCGTAAGCTATCGATTCAATATCACGATCCTCGCGTTGCAGCGCTGATGACAAATTGCTTAATGTCTGGGAAGCCACTTTCCTCTCGAAGTTTTCGTTGTTGTCCGGCAAACGATCAACCACGCCTTGCCAGAAGTCCACGGGGTTTGCCCATGTTTCAACTCTGTTGATGGAAACCCCTGCTGCAAGCAGGACCCACAATCCAAGCAAACCTGCTATACATAAGTTCGCCATCCTTGCTTTCGAATAGTGTTTTGCCCTTTGCATTGCAATCAGCACTAAATCAGCGACCATTAATAACAACCCGGGCATTGGCAGTGCAGCCCGATAACCAAAAAATGCGTATTGGGGAACAAGGATGTATTCCGTGCTGATGTTGACCAGAAAGAACAGCAAACCGAAACCCGACAGTGGTCGCTTTTTGAGGAGATAGATTGCAAGAGCGAGCAATACACCTGCGCCAGCAACAGCCAGCAATGTGATTGGCGGATCAACAACAGAACGCGAAATCACATAGGGTTGTACCAGTTGAGCACGGTCCGGCGATGGGGCAACTATGATAGCGATGTATTCAAACAAGGTTCGGCTCTGCGTCAGTATCACCTCAACGGGTGTAATCCCACTTTCTTTGTAATATTGGACAATCGTCGCCACGATGCCGCTGCCCATATCTTCCTTACCATGAGGATGTTCCAGCAGGGACAGGGCGGCCACCACCACGAGCGTGATGGCGGAAAAGATGGCACCACGGTTGAAAATATCTCTCCAGGTATGACGAAAAAACACC
>JAZFYH010000036.1:0-3246 GCA_036443475.1 Gammaproteobacteria bacterium
ATGCAAGGATTTGACGCACCGGACGTGCACCACCAGATGTCCTTGCGCGCGTCGGTAACTTCTGCGTTGTACTTTGACAACGTCATCGTGCCCGAAGCAAACCGTTTGTCAAAGGTGAAAGGACTGAAAGGCCCGCTTTCTTGTTTAAACCAGGCACGCTACGGTATTACTTGGGGCGCCATCGGTGCCGCGCAGGCCTGTTTATCGGAAGCGATCCAATATACCGGTGAACGCAAGTTGTTCGGCAAACCTGTTTCCGACACGCAAACCGTGCAACGCCGTTTGGCCGACATGGCGCGACGCATTACCACGGCACAATTGCTCAGCCTGCAACTCGGTAGACTGAAAGACGCCGGCAACATGCATCCTACTCAAGTATCGCTGGCGAAATGGAATAACGTACGCATGGCCATTGATATCGCGCGTGACGCGCGTGATTTGTTGGGCGGGGCCGGCATTACTTTGGAGCACTGCCCGATTCGTCACGCGCTGAACCTGGAATCCGTCATTACTTATGAAGGCACGGAAACGGTACACGAGTTGGTCATTGGCAAAGAATTAACCGGCAGCGCGGCATTCTAATTTTACGGCGTGGTAAACGCGCCTGGCTGAACAATGGCTGACATGAAATTATCGGACTTCAATCTCCTTTCCTTCGATTGCTACGGCACGCTCATCGATTGGGACACCGGCATCAGGACGGCTTTGCAAAATTGGTATCAACGCGAAGGCGTGACCGAATCGTGGCATGAAATCCTTACCCTGCACGGGCGGTTGGAAGCCGAACAGGAAGCCGCCACGCCGAGCATGCGGTATCGCGACGTGCTTGGGGAAGTGCTGAAGAAAATCGGCCGCGAATTAAACGTTCGGATAACGGAAGACGACGCTCAAGCCTACGGCAAATCGATTGGCGACTGGCCGGCCTTTCCCGATTCCTTGGTGGCCCTGCAATATTTGAAACAGCATTTCACGCTGGTGATACTTTCCAATGTGGATCGCGCTTCATTCGTGTGTACAAATGCCCGCTTGGGGGTGGAATTCGATTACATATTCACTGCCGAGGAAATTGGCAGTTACAAGCCCAACGAAAAAAACTTTCTTTACATGCGCAGCAAGTTGGATAATGCCGGGTTTACGCAGGACCAACACCTGCATGTCGCGGAAAGTCTGTATCACGACCATGCGCCGGCGCAAAAGCTCGGCTACAAGACCTGCTGGATTAACCGCCGCCATGAAACACAGGGATCCGGTGCCACCCTGCAACCCGGTTCCGAGCCGCAATACAATTATCATTTCACCAGCCTGGCTCAACTTGCTGGTGTGCATCAACGCGAACGGGAAAGATGAACCGTGGTCAGCAAGATTGGAATCGCTCGCCAAGCAACACGCGCTATTAATCGCGCGGAAATTATTGATAACAATTTCGTTCGTTTCTGCAACGAGTGGGATGGCGAGCCAGTAGCAAAGCCGGACGACGACGTAGCTGTTCGTACCGGTAAGAGTCTGACCGTTGGCGAATTTCGCGAATTATTTGAATCCATGCTGGCCTCGCGGCACTTGGATTTTGAGGCGCGCGCCATGCGTCTGCGGGGTGAAGGTTTTTATACCATTGGTTCTTCCGGGCACGAAGTAAACGCTGTATTGGGAAGGCTCACTCGCGGTGACGACCCGGCATTCGTGCATTACCGCAGCGGCGCTTTTATGCAGGAACGTGCGCGCAAGTTTGACGTGGACGCGATTTACGACACTGTACTGTCACTATCGGCGTCTGCCGACGATCCTATTTCCGGCGGCCGGCACAAAGTCTGGGGCTCCAAGAACATGTGGGTGCCGCCACAGACTTCCACCGTTGCCTCGCATTTGCCCAAAGCATTGGGTACCGCAGTAGCCATCGCCCAGGCCAAGCGCAGCGGTGTACCCCTGCCTTGCCCGAAGGACGCCATTGTCCTGTGCTCCTTCGGGGATGCTTCCACCAACCACGCCGCTGCTCAATCAGCATTCAACGCAGCACAATGGACTGCCTACCAGCGGTTGCCTTGCCCCATCCTGTTTGTGTGCGAAGACAATGAGATTGGCGTTTCCGTGCGCACGCCCACCGGTTGGGTGGAAACCAATTTTTGCAACCGTCCCGGCCTGCGTTATTTCCATGCGGACGGTCTTGATCTGGTCGCCGCGTATGAAATAGCACAGACAGCCGTCGAATATACACGCCTGCAGCGTGCGCCGGTTTTTCTGCACCTCAAACTGAGTCGTTTAATGGGCCACGCCGGTACGGATGCGGAAACCGAATATCGTTCATTGGCGGATATTGAAGCTACCGAAGCCTGCGACCCGTTATTGCTCAACGCCGAAACCGCGCTCGAAACTGGCATTTATACGTCCAAGGAATTGCTCGAGCTGTACCAAGGAACACGCAAACGCGTGCAGGATGCGGCAAGAAAAGCCACCGAAAAAGAGAAACTGCGCAGTGCTGCCGCGGTAATGCGGCCGCTGGCACCGTACTACGAAGACAAAGTAAACGCAGAAGCAGCGCGAGCGCCGTCAAAAAAAGAACGCTTGAAAGTGTTCGGCGATGAAAAAGATTTACCGGAAAACCAACCGGCGCGGCACCTCAGCATAAATATAAATCGTGCCCTACACGACCTGATGATCAAGTACCCGGAAATGACTTTGTTCGGTGAAGACGTAGCACAAAAAGGTGGTGTCTACACCGTGACCTCTGGCCTGTACAAGAACATCAAAGGTCACCGCGTATTCAACACACTGCTGGACGAAACCACCATACTCGGCATGGCACAAGGTGCCGCCATGATGGGACTGTTACCGTTTCCGGAAATCCAGTACCTGGCCTATTTTCACAACGCCTGCGACCAGCTGCGCGGTGAGGCGTGTTCGCTGCAGTTCTTTTCCAACACGCAGTACTCCAACGGCCTGGTTATGCGTGTGGCCTCGCTGGCCTACCAAAAAGGTTTCGGTGGGCATTTCCATAACGACAATTCGTTTGCTGCTTTACGCGATATTCCAGGGTTGATCATTGCCTGCCCCGCGCGCGGCGACGATGCCGCAAAGATGCTGCGCACTTGCGCGGCATTGGCAAAAATCAATGGCCGTGTGGTCGCGTTCATGGAACCCATAGCCCTGTATATGACCAAGGATTTGTATGAAACCAAGGACAAGCAATGGGTATTTGATTACCCGGCGCCGAACAAATTTGTGCCGCTGGGTGAAGGCCGTATTTACAACCCG
>JAZFYH010000037.1:0-7497 GCA_036443475.1 Gammaproteobacteria bacterium
TTCGCATTCTTTTAGGCGGTTTACCAATTGTCGATTCGTTGCGGTCAGTATCCGTACGTTCACTTTGACCGGCGCATGGCCTCCAACACGATAGAATTCGCCCTCGTCCAAAACCCGTAGAAGTCGCGTTTGCAGCGCCTTTGGCATGTCGCCGATTTCATCCAGGAACAGCGTGCCACCATCCGCTTGTTCGAACCTGCCCTTGCGTTGCATGTGTGCGCCGGTAAATGCACCACGTTCGTGACCAAACAACTCCGACTCCAGTAGATCGGAGGGAATTGCGGCCATGTTGATAGCAATAAAAGGTTTGCCGGCACGGGGTGAGTAACGATGCAACGAACGCGCAACGAGCTCCTTACCGGTCCCCGACTCACCCGTTATTAATACAGTCGTACTGGTGCGGGACAAACGACCGATCGCCCGGAACACTTCCTGCATAGCCGGTGCTTCTCCAAATAACTCCGTTTGTGGTTGCACGGCATCGGGCTCGTTGGCTTTTTCGTTTGCGCGAAACTGCTGCGCAGCCCGTTCGACCACGGAAACGAATTCGGTAACGTCAAAGGGTTTTGGCAGATACTCGTGTGCGCCACCCTTGTAAGCCGTCAACGCACTCTCAAGATCTGAATGCGCGGTTGTAATAATTACCGGCAGGTCAGCGTGCATTTCATGCACGCGGCGCAGTAATTCAAATCCATCGATGCCAGGCATGCGCACGTCACTGATGAGTACATCCGGCTTGTTGCGTGACAAGTCATCAAGGCAAGCTTCGGCATTTCCAAAGCTGACGGGCAGCATCCCTTGTTTGGAAAGCGCACGTTCCATGACCCAACGCATGGATTGGTCATCATCAACAATCCATACCCGGAAGGAATTACTGCTCATCGCTTCTACTACTTGTTGGCAGATAAATACTAAATATCGTTTCCCCCGGTTTGCTTTTTGCCTTGATCAAGCCGCCATGGCGGTTGACTATGTCCTGCGCGATCGCAAGACCCAATCCTGTACCGTCGGGTCTGCCGCTTACCAACGGGTAGAACAGCATTTCCTGTAGCGTGGGCAGGATACCTGGTCCGTCGTCGATAACATCGATTCGTGCAACCAACCGGTGTAATTGTTGACGAATAGTGAACTGACGTTCGACGCGCGTCAGCAACCTGATGGTTCCCCCCACCGGTACCGCCTGGCAAGCATTGCGCAGAATATTCATGAACACCTGTATGATCTGGTCGCCATCGAGCATTAGATCAGGCAGGCTCGGATCGTAGTCCCGCTGGAAGACAACTGCGGTGGTAAATTCCGTCGCGAGTAGTTTGCTTACGCGGTCGAGTAATTGATGTACGTTGCGCGGAGCAAGTTTTAGCGCGCCAACCGGACCAAGCAGTTTGTCCGCAAGGCTGCTTAATCTGTCTGCCTCGGCAATAATGATGCTGGTGTATTCACGCAATTCACGCTTGTCGAGTTCGGCATCGAGCAACTGTGCTGCGCCCCTGATACCACCCAAGGGATTTTTCACTTCATGCGCCAGGCCGCTCATCAACATGCGCCGTGCGTCCTGTTGCGCCGTAAGTGAGTCTTCGCTCCGGATTGCCTTGCGGCGATCCAACGGAATGAGCTCCACCAGCAACTTGTCGTCTTCGGGAGATACGGTGCACCCGACTTGTCGCTCAATCTTGCCTTCCGTGCCCAACGGCAGGGTAATACTGCCCAAGGTATAGCCCTGCTGATCGGCTGCAGAGCGCTGCAACAATTCCAGCCATTCCACGGCGCGGGGTAGAAGATCCGCCAAATCACGGCCACGCACCCGCTGCCCTGGAAAGGCCAGCAAATCCTGGCAAGCCGGGTTGAAATCCAGCACGGTCAGGCTGGAATCAAGCTGCAACACGCCCGTGGTCAGGCTGTCCAGCAGCGATTGGCGAGAGAGTTCTGGAATCGGCATTGACAAGTTGGCGTGCCCCATAGATTGCACCATTATAGTGCAACGCACCTACTTTGTGCAATTATGCCTGTAAATTACTGAACTCGTTGCGGTTAGTCCTTTAGACAGCCATTGAAGGCTACTTGCTCTGAGGTCTCAAGGCAGCCGTTGAAGGCTATTTGGGGTTAGGTTCGCAGATAATCGTCGGGCTAGTTACGGGTTAGGTCTTATAACTGATCGTTGATTGATGTGAATCTGTACCACGCTACTGCTGGACAGTTGCTTGCCGGACGCATCCTGAACCACGGCCCGTAAGCTGTGGGTACCCCGCTCCAGCCCAGTCAGAGTGGTCGAGTTGCCACCAAGCGGGGAATCCAGGCTAGGCGCCCCATCCACATAGAGGATAAGCTGATCCCCCTCGCCAAGTTGCGGTTCTACACCGATATTAACGTTGACCGAGCCCTCATTGGACCAAAACGACGACTCGTGCTCCGGTGTAGTGATGCTGACGCTGTAATTTGTAATTTCTTCCTCTACGTCCTCGTCGGCTGATCGACCACGCTGTGGGACTGCCGGAGCATCAAACGTTGATAAGGCCGGTAATTTCACTTCTTCGCCACCTGGACAAGGTATGTCGGAATATTCTGTTTTGCCTTGATCATCCACGCATTTGTACGTTGCCGCCGTTGCGGAAACGGGAAGCAGGAACAACAGGATTATTAACCAGGCGCGCATATACCTAGCATAGCGCCGGGCCACTCCGGCTGCCAGTTGCCATCTCCCGGCCGAATTCGGAAAGTGGCAATGCTGTCATTACAGGCTGTAATACAAATCGAATTCCACTGGATGTGTTGTCATGCGCAAACGCGTGATGTCTTCCTGCTTGAGTTCGATGTAAGCGTCAATCAGGTCATCGGTAAACACTCCCCCTGCTTTCAGAAAAGCCCGGTCCTGGTCAAGTGCAGACAACGCATCATCCAACGAGTAGCACACTTCCGGTATGTTTTTCGCTTCTTCCGGTGGCAGGTCGTACATATTTTTGTCTAGGGGATCGCCAGGGTGAATTTTATTCTGGATACCGTCCATGCCCGCCAGCATCATTGCGGAAAACGCAAAATAGGGATTGGCCATTGAATCGGGAAAACGAATTTCAAGACGCCGTGCTTTGGGATTCGAAACATAAGGGATGCGCACAGCGGCCGATCGGTTGCGTGCCGAGTAGGCCAGTTTTACCGGCGCTTCGAAACCCGGTACTAATCGCTTGTAGGAATTAGTACTCGGGTTGGTAAACGCGTTCAGTGCCCTAGCGTGCTTGATGATTCCGCCTATGTAAAACGACGCGGTTTCTGACAGACCGCCGTAGCCATCACCGGTGAACAGGTTCTTGCCGTCTTTGGATAATGACTGGTGCACGTGCATGCCATTACCGTTGTCTCCAACCAACGGCTTCGGCATGAAAGTTGCGGATTTGCCAAAGCCGTGTGCGACGTTCATCACCACGTATTTCAACATTTGTACTTCATCAGCTTTGCGTACCAGGCTATTGAACACGACACCGATTTCGCACTGCCCCGCGGTTGCCACTTCGTGGTGATGCACTTCCGTTTGCATGCCCATTTCTTCGAGTGCCAGACACATGGCGGAACGGATGTCATGCAATGAATCCACGGGTGGGACAGGAAAATAACCGCCCTTGATACCGGGGCGATGCCCAAAGTTGCCGTCCGCATAGACCTTTTCGGTATTCCAACCCGCTTCTTGGGAATCGACGCGGTAAAACACGCCACTCATCTCCGCGCCCCAGCGTACGTCATCAAAAATGAAAAATTCGTTTTCGGGTCCGAAATAGGCGGTGTCTGCAACGCCAGTAGATTTCAGGTACGCCTCAGCACGGCGCGCCAGGGAGCGTGGATCACGTTCATAGCCTTGCATGGTTGCCGGCTCGATGACATCACAACGCAAGTTGATCGTGGCGTCCTCGGTGAAAATATCCACCACCGCACTGGCCGGGTCCGGCATGAGGATCATGTCGGACTCGTTAATGCCCTTCCAGCCGGCTATTGACGAGCCGTCAAACATTTTACCGTCTTCAAACAGGGCATCGTCCACGGTATGCGCGGGCACGGTGACATGTTGTTCCTTGCCACGTGTATCAGTGAATCGAAAATCCACAAACTTGATGTCGTTGTCCGCGATTAGGGTCAAGACGTCGGCGCCGTTACTCATTTAAACCTCCATACAGTTGGGATACTTGGTGCACATGAACCTCCGCAAGAATTGGGGTACCTGGTGCACATGAGCCTCTTAAAGAAATCGCATAACTGTTGCAATGTCTGAATGCTTTTACGTTGCAGGAAGCGTGCCAGTATGGAAATACGCATTGCGGTTGGCTGGATGGGTTTCATCGCGGTTCAGAATGCTCATAACTCGGGCAGCTCACACCGGCAATGCACCAGCTTGGTGCGAGGGGATCGTGGGCTGCCACTTCCCGACCAGCCAAGCTATACTGCGCGCCAGCCTTGCTGCCGCTCGCCTCAATAAAAGAAGCATGTCAGAAACTTGCCGACTACAAACCTTCCAGGACCTGATTCTTGGTTTGCAGCAGTTCTGGGCCGAGCGTGGTTGTATCCTGCTGCAGCCCTACGATATGCCGATGGGTGCCGGTACGTTTCACACCGCCACTTTTCTCAGGGCCATTGGGCCGGAACCCTGGAATGCCGCTTACGTGCAGCCGTCCCGCCGACCAACTGACGGACGCTACGGCGATAACCCGAACCGGCTGCAGCACTATTACCAGTACCAGGTCGTGCTCAAGCCTTCCCCGGAAGATATCCAGGATATCTATCTGCAATCCCTGCAAACCATGGGAGTAGATCCGCTCACTCACGACATCCGTTTTGTCGAAGACAATTGGGAATCTCCTACCCTGGGAGCCTGGGGGCTGGGTTGGGAGGTCTGGCTGGATGGTATGGAAATTACGCAATTTACTTATCTCCAGCAGGTAGGCGGTCTGGAATGCCGTCCTATTACCGGCGAGATTACTTACGGGCTCGAACGCCTGGCCATGTATTTGCAAGGCGTGGAAAATGTTTATGACCTTGTGTGGACTGACGGACCGCTTGGCAAAGTCACTTACCAGCAGGTTTTTCACCAGAACGAAGTAGAAATGTCTGCATATAATTTTGAGCAGGCAGACGTGGAAACCTGTTTCAAATGGTTTGACTGGGCGGAGTCGGAATGCCAGCGGCTATTGGACGTCAGTTTGGTATTACCCGCTTATGAAATGGTTTTAAACGCGTCGCACTACTTCAATTTGTTGGATGCACGGCACGCTATTTCAGTGAGTGAACGGCAGCGCTATATATTGCGTGTGCGCACCCTGTCGCGTGCCGTCGCGCAAGCCTATTTCAAATCCCGCGAAAAGCTTGACTTCCCCATGCTAAATCCCCGCAAGGACGTCTGATTACATGAAAACGTCTGATTTGCTGGTTGAAATTGGCACCGAAGAATTACCGCCGAAAGCATTGCATACCCTGGCGAGCGCGTTTGCGAACGACTTGATAATTCAATTGATAAAAGCTCGATTGGTTAGAGCAAACCAAACTGATATGCAGTTCTTCAGTTCACCACGGCGAATAGCGGTCTTGATCCCAAAAATTCCAAAAGTTGTTGCAGCGATGGTCCATCAGCGCTCCGGCCCAGCTGTTAGTGCCGCATTCGATAAAGATGGAAAACCCACCGCTGCCGCCACCGGTTTTGCAAAATCGTGTGGAGTCAGTATTGATCAGCTGGAAAGAAAGCAAACGGCTAAGGGCGAACAGTTAGTCGCAAAAATTCAGATTCCCGGAAAACCTGCGTCTGAGGTTATCCCGGAAGCTGTGGAAACTGCACTTAAGAACCTGCCCGTACCCAAACGGATGCGATGGGGTGCACGCGAGATTGAGTTCGTTCGCCCAGTGCACTGGGTGGTGATATTACATGGCAAAGAAATTATCAACGCAGAAATCTTGGGCGTGCAAAGCGGCCGCGAGACACGCGGTCACCGCTTCCATGCGCCGGATTGGATCACCATCAAAAAGCCGTCGAACTATTCGCAGGTGCTTGAAACCAAGGGCCACGTAAAAGTTAACGACGGCAATCAGTCGCTATTGCGTGAAATGGCAAATATGGTTGGCCAGGAAGCCGCGAAACTCAACGGCGTGGCGATTGGCGCTGACCTGCAGGGCGAGCTGTTGGCTGAAGCGGCGGCAATTGTTGAATGGCCGGTTGCCGTGGTCGGGCAATTTGATCAGAAATACCTTGAGCTACCTGATGAGGTGTTAATCACGACGTTGCAGCATCATCAACGGTATTTCCCGGTGCGTAGTCAAAAAGGCACATTGCTGCCGAATTTCATTACCTTCGCCAACATTGAAAGCCGCCGGCCGGAGATCGTGCAACACGGCAATGAGCGCGTTGTGGTGCCACGACTGGAAGACGCCATGTTCTTCTGGAACAGCGACCGTCAGACATCCCTGGAAAAACGGCGCGAAAAACTTGCCGCGGTCACTTTTCAGCAAGGCCTGGGCTCACTGGCCGAAAAATCCGAGCGCGTGGCTACGCTGGCGGAGACTATAGCCCGCGTGATTGGCGGTAATCCTGCTCTAGCGCAGCGCGCCGCTGAACTGGCGAAATGCGATCTGCTGACGGATATGGTGCGCGAATTCCCGGAATTGCAGGGCATTATGGGCCAGTACTACGCTCGCAACGACGGAGAGCCAGGGGAGGTCTGTCAGGCTATACGGGAACAATACCTGCCCCGTTTTGCCGGTGATCAGCTCCCCGAAACCAAGGCGGGGATGGCGCTGGCGCTGGCGGACAAGCTGGATACCATTGTCAAAATTTTTCGTACCGGGCAAATACCAAGCGGAAATAAAGATCCATTTGCTCTCAGGCGGCAGGCTCTCGGCATTCTTCGAATCGTCATAGAAAACGATTTAGAAGAAATTGATTTGGATGCCCTATTGAAACCCCTAATAGAAACGGCTGCTGCTGAAATTGAAAGCCGTGAACGAGTGAGACCTGAATTTAGTCTCGATGATGACAAAGTTTTTCAACAAGCGGTTCAGCCCTTTCAGGATACAAAAAAACAGGTTTTTGAATTTTTTGTTGATCGTTTTATGTATTGGGTCCAGGACAAAGGCGTCGCAAAAGGCATTGTTAACGGAGTAAGTAAAAAAGCCGGCAAATTCCCCTATGAATGGTGGCAGAAGATTCTACCAATAAGCAGAGACTCGGAACTCCTCAAGAAACTCATTGGTTTAAACAAACGGATAGGAAATATCCTAAAACAGGCAGAAGAAACATCCGTGCCAATTTGTGCCGATGTCGATAACTCTCTTCTACATGAAGATAGTGAGAAAGCTCTCTTTGAAATTGTGAATGAAGTGGGTAATAAGGTTATTGAAAGCGTCGTAAAACAGAATTTTGAAAATGCTTTCGAGTTGCTAACTAGGCTTGAAAAACCACTCTCAGATTACTTTGACAACACAATGGTCATGGTCGATGACGATAAATTGAAAGAAAATAGGATTGCCCTTTTA
>JAZFYH010000038.1:0-4473 GCA_036443475.1 Gammaproteobacteria bacterium
AAAAATTGCGGGGTTTATCCATTGCAGGCCGAAAAAGATCAGGGTTGGTACAGTCCCGGAAAGAATCCATGTGGCGATCAGTGATCCCACGGTCAAAAGTATTAGTAAAGCACCCACCGATATAGCGACACCATTGGCGATACCTGTTTCGATCTCTTTCCACGAATAGCCGTTTTTAATACCGACAATGGCGGCGATACCCGTTGCTAATAAAAGTGCGATCTGGTTTGCGCCGTAAGAAGAATCTTCGCCGTACAGATACACAGACATGGCGAGCATGAATATTAAAGACAAAACAGGGATCAGCGCGTCAACCAAGCTGGGTTTGCGGGTTACACTGGACTCCGCTTCTTTCATGGGTTCTCCATGGAGTTTTTAATTGGGACTCTGTACTCGGCTTACGATTCAGAATAGGGTGATACGAACACCGCCTCCCGAACGTTCACTACGACGACGACGGCGCATGCGTGAATGGAGTTCTTTGCGGCGATTGACCAGCCAGGTAGCACGGTTAATATTATCTTTACCAAGCCGTTTCGCTTCGCGATCACGGTACCGGCAGAAATCCTGAAAGGCCTCAATTTCGTGACGTAGCTCGCGCACGATCAGTTCGACCATTATGGCGTCATCAAGGAAGCCAAGACCGGGTATGGAATCTGGGATCAAGTCTTCCGGGTCACAAAAGTAAGCAAGTGCCGCAAGAACTCGGTCACGCTCCGGTGTGGGAAGCGCCCAACCGGTGTCCGTAATCATGGCGCTCATTACTTCAACCTTTTCAAGACGTTCAGCAATGAAATCTGGAACATTCGCGTTCCGGACTTGTTGCAGCAGGATTGCTGCAGCCTTCAGAATGTCATCAACGTCGCTGGTTTTCGAAAGTTCCTTGGCGCGTTTGATAATCGTGCGAAAGTGCCTTAGATCGCGGTCTCCCAACTCGAAGGTTACTTTGATGCTCATGACTGCCAGCCTCCACTCAAACTAGAGGCAGCCTAGCCGGGGCGTGTCGTAAGGTCAATTCCGCGGACCGGAAATATACAGTAATCACGATACACTTTAAGGTGAGCTCATAACGCGAGCAGGTTGCTGGATGCCTCCAAATGAATGACCACTCTTCAGTACTCGAAGAAGCGATATCGGAGCTTAGCCGGCGACGTGTGTTTCGCGTGGCCGGTGCATACGCTATAGCGGGATGGCTGGTAGTTGAAATGTCATCTGTAGTCTTTCCGGCGCTATTTTTCCCGGATTGGGCCCTTCGGCTCGTAATTTACGGTGCCTTAGCGGGCTTCCCACTGGCCATTGTATTGACCTGGATTTTCGACATCACCCCTTCTGGGGTTGTCGTGACGAGCAATCTGGATGCGTCGGATACCTCAGTAAAGTCAGTCAAAAAAACCGCAAGAATTTTGGAAGGGGTCATCATTGCAGGAATCGTTGTAGCCTTGGGGACAGCTGGGTATTTCCATTATTCAACGCGCGCTACCTTGGGTGATCCACCACCCTCGATAGCGGTGCTGCCATTTGCAAATCTAAGTGACAACCAGGAAAACGAATACTTCAGCGATGGTATTGCCGAAGAAATTTTAAATGCCCTGGTCAAGCTGGAAGGATTGCAGGTTGCAGCACGCACGTCGTCGTTTGCTTTCAAGGGTACAAATCGAAATGTCAGGGAAATTGGTCAGGAATTGAATGTAAATCACGTTTTGGAAGGTAGCGTAAGGCGCGCCGGAGAACGACTGCGGGTAACAGTGCAATTGATAAAAGTCGAGGACGGGTTTCACGTCTGGTCCGAAAATTATGAGCGAACCATGGACGATGTGTTTGCTATACAGGATGAAATTTCCAGAGCAATTGTTGAAGCACTAAAAGTTCAATTGTTTTCGCAACCGAACGAAAGTCTTGTGGCCGCAACGACGGAATCCGGTGAGGCGTACAACCTCTACTTGTTAGGTCGTTACCAGTGGCATAAACGCACACAACAGTCATTAACGCGCGCGATTGAGTTGTTCGAACAAGCAATTGAAAGAGACTCAGGTTATGCCTTGGCTTACAGTGGGCTCGCAGATGCCTATCTTCTGTTGAATTCTTATGGGAGCTTGTCTTTCAAGGCGGCAAAACTCAAGGCAGAACCGGCTATTGCGATAGCCTTGAAACTTGACAAGACAATTGCTGAACCGTACGCCTCACTAGGTTTGTTGCACATGGTTGAACAGGATTTTGATGGTGCCGAGCCCCTGTTACGTGCGGCGATTGACCTCAATCCGAATTACGCTGTTGCGCACCACTGGCTAGGCCTGACGTTACTGCAAAATGACGGTCCAATCTCCGCAACGGTCGAATTCACGCGTGCACTCGAACTGGATCCGCTGAACCCCACCACGATTCAAAATATTACAGACACACTATCATCCTTGGGTCGTCATGATGAAAGTATTCAATATTGGGAAAAACTCTTTCGTACTCACGATGGCAGGCTTGCACCATATTACGCACTGGCTATTTTAAGTGCTCAGGAATCCGGCGCACTGCAATACATGGCTCAATTCGCAACAGATGTCTTGAAACGCGAGCCACGCGATCCTCTTGCTATTTCAGCACACGCTTTTGTCAACGTTTATCTGAACAGAGACGTTGAATTATCCTTGAATACAATATATGAGGCGTGGCAACGGTCCGAAGGTGATCCGAATGTTCTTAATTTCCTGAATTTCGCTTACGTGATAGCGAATAGAAGTGAACAGATTATCCAGAACCACATCGATTATTACGAAAATATGGACCGCAAAGATCTGCAGTCTGATCCGGCGTTCATGTTAAGTCTTGTCTGGGCGGGAGCGGCAGCAAGCCGCACAGGGCAACATGAGTTGGCTAGGGAGTTTCTTGAGCCCTTATTTGAAAATGAACAAGCACGCAATATTCTGTTTGATCCACAGGATCGTTGGTTTTTCCTATCAACACTTGCTTGGTCGTATTCAAAACTTGGCATGCCAGGTCGGGCAAAGGAGATTGTTACCGAAGGCCTGGGAGAGATGAACGATGCGCTGGCTAGGGGCTGGAATACACCCAGAGTTCACGCGATGCGAGGGCTGTTACTCGCCATGCAAGGTGAACGCGTTAAAGCAATGGCTGCGCTCAAGGACGCCTACGATCGGGGCTGGGTTGACTGGTGGTGGATCAATACGGACGAACGATTCGATTCTTTGAGGGCCTATTCAACATTCCGTGAAATTGCAAAAGGAATGAACGAGAGACTTGAAAGCGTAACTCTGAAATAAACGTGTTTGTGCTTACCAGAGTCTTAGTTCCTGCTGGTGTGTTTTGAACCACTGTTGAAAGTCGGCCATATCCTTTACGGCTGAATCCACATCAACGGAAACATCACCATTGTAATAGCGAATAAGCTTGGCAAGCGCTAATTGGAAACGTTTTCTGAAATGAAGATGCATAGATGGGTGCATTTTATCCAGAACTATATCGTCAACCTGAATTGCCTGGACATGTGCACGTTGCAGTTGTGCGATCAGGTCCGTTCGCAGTATTTGTTGATCTGGCTCCGTTTCATATTGCCGTAACAATAGTCCCGCCTTATTTGCCGCTTCAATTGCGATAAAAATACGCTTTCCATTTTCAATTTCTACGTTTGTCCAGGTAACGGCGTCCGAACACCCTGCAATCAAGACGAAGCACACGAACAGATGGGTATGACGGGTCAGCATGGCGGCACAGTATAGCGGCCGGGGCAAGGGCCCGTGCTATCCTTGCGCGCAGAAAAGCCAGCCAGCCAAAGCGTGACGCAGATAGGTACTTTAGCCATGGTTTTTGGCATAAACTCGCGGTAATTGCCTGAAAATTAAGGATCATTTGGATGGCGACGTACTTGTTTTCGTGGGATCCCAATAAGTGGGATTGGCGCAACATCAAGGAACAATCCGATTCCGTGGCCAACGGATCGCCAGTCTCACGCCCATGGAACTGCGGTGACGCGCGGCGCATATTCGTTGGAGACCGGGTTTACCTTATCAGGCAGAGTAAGGAACCACGTGGCATCTTTGCGACGGCCGAAGTCACTCGCGGCTCATACGAAGCAACCAATATTGATGTACAGGATGCCGTGCATGGCAAAAATACACTGGTTGTGGATATCCAGTTCGAAATGCTAGTCAACGCTGCAAAAAAGGTTGGCATATCCAGAACAGACTTGGGAAAGGGCGCGTTTTCGAAGTTCCAGTGGGATATCAAAAAATCCGGAGAAAAAATTCCAGATAATATTGCCGAAGCACTGGAAAAAGAGTGGGAGTCGAAAGTCGGATTGACGTCGGCCAAGGCGAAGCGCTGGAAGAAGAGCAAGCCCGTCAGGAGGAAGAAGAACGCAAACGCAAGGAGGAGGAGCGCAAGGCCAAAGAAGAAGCTGAACAGAAAGCGAAAGAAGAAAAGGAGCGTAAAGCCAAAGAAGCAGCTGAACGGAAGGCGCAAGAA
>JAZFYH010000039.1:0-2282 GCA_036443475.1 Gammaproteobacteria bacterium
ACAGAGACATGCCGCTACGAAATTTCAGTCAAATATCCAGCAAATCAAGTTGACCTTTCCCAGGCCGAGGCGTCCCGGAGATATACCGGTAACGCCTGTTCGGGTGGCAAAAACTGTCCAGCATGCAGTGCCGGTTCCGCCAGCTTGATCACATCGTCCGCCCTCGCCTCGATAGTGGAATAAACCGCTTTGGGCGAAGCAAGAAAACCAGCCGCCAGCACCTGTGGGTAGACGGCCCAACCACTGCCCACGCCGCAGATCTCTTCCACGTCCGGAGGTAGCACCGCAGATGGTACTGTCAGCTGCTCAACGCCATTGAGCACCATCAAATGGTCCTGACCCAGTTCACAGCTTGCCCAGTAGACCTCGCCCATGCGTGCATCAAGCGCCACCACGCATCGCCTTACCTGGTGTTCACGGTAGGCAGCCTGCGCCGTAGCCACCAGGCTGGAAACCGCTATCACCGGCAAATCTGCGGCAAATGCCAGGCCCTGCACAAGACTGGCGGCAATTCGAATCCCGGTAAACGATCCAGGCCCCCTGGAAAACGCAATGGCATTCAATTCAGCCGGGGATATACCTTCGCTGGTAAGAAGTTTGTCAACCATACCCAACATATTGCGCGCATGGCCGCGTGGACTGTTATCAACGAGTAATTCACAACGTTTGTCGCGCCACAGCGCGACCGAGCAACTTGCGCCTGTTGCGTCTAAAGCGAGCAAGGCAGTCATGCGGACTGCTTCCGTTCAGTCTGGTTTAGTTGCAGCATGAATTGCTCAGCTTTTTGAGGATCACGAGTAACTGGAATTGGTGGCAGGCTACCCAGAAACACCTTGCCATAAGATTTCGTGACCAAGCGCGGATCACAAATGATAAACAGACCGTGATCGTCTGCATCGCGTATTAAGCGACCAATCCCCTGTTTTAAACCGATGACTGCCTGTGGCAACTGGAATTCCGCGAATGGGTTGCCGCCACGCTGCCGACAGGCTTCAATTTTTGCTGCGGTCAATGGATCTCCCGGCGAGGCGAACGGCAACTTGTCAATCACTACCAGGCGCAACGCTGTTCCTTTGACATCAACTCCTTCCCAGAAACTCGTTGTACCCAGCAACACTGCATTGCCATGGTTACGAAATTCCTCCAGTAAGCTGTTTTTGGGCGCACTCTTCTGCACCAGCAGATGCGTGTCAGGACGAATTTCTTCCAGCCGTTGTGCTGCGTAATTCATCGCGCGGTAACTGGTAAACAACAAAAATGTCCCGCCACCTGCAATGTCAATGAATTGATTCGCCACTTGCACAACACTCTCAGTGTGCTCGTCCTCACCTGGCCCAGGCAGATTTTCCGGCAAGTAGAGTAGCGTATTGTTTGCGTAATCAAATGGGCTATCTAGTATCGCTGTTTCAGCATCGGGCATGCCGATGCGCGCACGGAAATGACCGAGGTCGTTGTTTACTGCCAACGAGGCCGAAGTAAAAATCCACGAAGCGGGGTGAGATTCCCAGATTGTTGCCAACTTGCCAGCCGTATCCAATGGTACGGTATTGAGACTAAACCCAGTTGTGTAGGTTTCAATCCAGCGTACGTCGTTTTCGTCGCCTGACCCAAGAAAGTCTTCAAAACGGTCGTGGAAACGTTCGGCTCGTTCAATGCAGTTATCAAGGCCGCGCGCCCGATTACGCAACCCGTCACTGCTTTCGAGAAGGTTCTGTAGTGCGAATCGGATTGCTTCCAGTTGTTTTTCGCCTGTTTCAGGCTCATCGGTACACTGCCACGCAATGCGTTTGCTTACTTTTCCGAAGGCATCACGGCAAGTTTTCAGGGCTGCTTCAAGTTCTTCAAGCCTGTCAGGCACTCCCGGTACATCACCCGCGGATTGAAGATATTCTGATTTCATGTCTTGCACGAGATCACGCAGTTGCCGCGAGGAAACGCTTACCCCGAAATGCTGTGCAGCGGTTTCAGGAAACTGGTGCGCTTCGTCGACAATGACTATATCTGCGCCCGGTAATAATTCACCAAACCCTTCCTCTTTCAGCACGAGATCTGCGAGCATCAAGTGATGATTAATCACAACGATATCCGCGTCCTGCGCGGCACGCCTTGCCTTAACCAGGTGACAGTCATCCCAGAACGCACATTTCTGGCCCAGGCAATTTTCTACGGTGGACGTAACCAATCGCCATACCGCAGAAGACTCCCGAAAGGAATCGAGTTCGGTCACATCACCGCATTTCGTAAGTTTGCTCAATAAAACAACTGCATCAAAAACTTCACAG
>JAZFYH010000040.1:0-5110 GCA_036443475.1 Gammaproteobacteria bacterium
TCATTCCGTCGCAGTAAAAAATGGCCGAATTGCTGGCATCATGCCAACACCACGAGCCAACTCAGACTATTCCGCCAGTGAATCCGTTACTCTGCCTGGCCAGGTCTTGATGCCTGGTCTGATTAATGCGCACACCCATGCCTCAATGAGTCTGATGCGCGGCATGGCCGACGACATGCCGCTGATGACCTGGTTACAGGAACAAGTCTGGCCGGTAGAAGCGAAATGGTTAAGCAGCGGATTTGTTAGCGATGGTGCCGAGCTCGCCATAGCCGAAATGCTTTTAGGGGGAACCACATGCTTTGCTGATATGTATTTCTTTCCTGATGCCGTCGCGCACGCTGCTTCGCGAATGGGGATACGAGCGTCCATTGGTATTGTTGTCATCCAGTTCCCTTCCCGTTGGGCCGAAACAGAAAGCGAATACGTTTCCAAGGGATTGGCAGTTCGTGACGCGTTTAATTTTGATCCGTTAATAGGGTTTCATTTTGCACCGCATGCACCCTACACCGTGACCGACGAGTCGCTTGCCAGCATTCATACTCTGGCCGACGAACTGGATATGCCAATCCAGATGCACGTCCACGAGACCGCGCACGAGGTGCAAACCGCCGTTACGGAATCAGGCAAACGTCCGCTGCAGCGTCTGCAGGAACAAGGGTTATTATCCCCGTCATTTATGGCCGTGCACATGACGCAGCTGAATGATGATGAAATCAGAATGCTCGCCGCTACCGGGATACACGTTATCCACTGCCCGGAGTCAAATCTGAAACTGGCAAGCGGGTTTTGCCCGGTAGCCACTTTGCTGGCGACAGGCATAAACGTCGCATTAGGTACTGACGGCGCGGCCAGTAATAATGATCTCGACATGCTGGGCGAAGCCCGTACGGCAGCTTTGTTGGCAAAAGGCGTCAGTGGAAACCCGGAGGCGGTAAACTCGGAACAGGCTCTGCAACTGGCTACCATTAATGGTGCGCGCGCATTGGGCCTGGATGAAATAACGGGGTCGCTGGAACCTGGCAAGTCGGCCGACATGATTTCTGTTGACTTGGCTTGCGCTGCTACGCAACCCGTATATGACCCGGTATCGCACCTGGTTTACTCAGCATGCCGGGATCAGGTTAAAAACGTCTGGGTTTCCGGAAAACTGCGGGTTGTTGACGGTAACCTTGTCGGCACTGATCTTGATGCGACAATAGCCAAGGCTAAGCAATGGGCAAAAAAGATAGAGAATTCCGTTGATGACAAGTAAGCAGTCCAGGAATATTGATGAAAACGAAATTGCCAAGTTCAATTCCCTGGCTGCACGTTGGTGGGATCCGGAAGGTGAATTCAAATCTCTGCATGAAATAAACCCTTTGCGCCTTGAATACATTCGTCAACATGCCGGCTTACAAAACCAGAAAATTCTGGACGTCGGTTGTGGAGGTGGAATCCTTGCCGAAAGCATGGCGGCAAATGGAGCGGAAGTAACCGGTATAGACATGGCAGAGGGGCCGTTAAAAGTTGCGCGCCTCCATCTGCAAGAAACCCGACAAATTGTTGATTACCAGAAAGTAACCGTCGAGGAACTGGCCGGTAACAATCTGGATCAGTATGATGTTGTGACTTGCATGGAAATGCTAGAACATGTGCCGGACCCGGTTTCCACGGTACAGGCCTGTGCAAAATTGGTACGCCCTGGCGGGAATCTTTTCTTTTCTACAATAAATCGCAACCCTGTTGCGTTCGCCGGCGCAATCGTGGCCGCGGAATATGTACTACGCCTGTTGCCCAGGGGAACGCATGAATACGCGAAGTTCATCAAGCCTTCTGAACTAGAGGGCTGGGCACGAGACTGTGGCCTAACGGTTATGCACATGACCGGCATGCATTACAATCTACTGACACGGAATTATTTCCTGGCACATAACACAAGCATAAATTTCCTCATGCACTTTAGGATGGCTGATGACTGACCCAGGAAGCATCGATTGCGTGTTGCTGGATCTTGATGGAACGCTTGCCGATACAGCCCCCGACATGGCAACGGCGCTAAACGAACTGCGCGTACAGCGTGGTTTAAACCCACTTGCTTTCGAGAAGATTCGGCCACACGTTTCCGGTGGCAGCCCTGCTCTGCTCAGGCTGGGGCTCAGCCTGGAGCCTGACGATCCCGAATACGAAAATATCCGGCAATCCTTTTTGGAGCTGTACGCCGAGATGATATGTGATGATACGCAATTATTTCCCGGTATGCCGGAGACGCTTGATGCTCTTGAACGGCATTCAATTTCCTTTGGCATTGTGACCAACAAGCCCGGTTGGCTGACTCGGCCGCTGCTAGATAAACTTGAGCTTACTCAACGGTGCGCGTGCATCGTTTCGGGTGACTGTACGGTGAATCGCAAACCACACCCCGATCCGCTGCTTGAAGCCAGCCGACAGGCAAAATTTGATCCGGTAAACTGTCTTTTTGTTGGCGACGACAAACGAGACATTCAAGCGGGTCGCAATGCGGGTATGAAAACCCTTGCCGCATCCTGGGGCTACATCGCGCCACAAGATGATCTTAACGAATGGCAGGCGGACGGTATAATCAGCCAGCCGGAAGATCTTGTTTCCTGGCTGGACCTGTAACGGATTCCCATGGATAACACCATTGTCATGCTCGTCGCGCTCACCGCAATTGCGGGCCTGGTGATCGGCTGGCTGCTTAGCCTGTTTCTTAATAAAGCGCATGAAACGAAATTCGCGGAAATGCAGCAACTGCTTGAAGATCGGTTCAAATTGGTCGCCGGTGACGCTCTGAAATCCAGCAACGAGAACTTCCTGCAACTGGCGCAGGAGAAACTCAAGCAATTCCAGGTCAAAGCTGAAGCTGATTTGTCCGAAAAGGAAAAAGCCATTGAGCAGTTGTTAAAGCCACTCAGGCAAGCACTGGAAAAAACCGAAAAGCAAATCAGTACGATTGAAAAAGAACGTAAAGAAGCCTACGGAAGTATTTCTTCACACCTGCGTTCCATGGCTGAATCGCAATTGCGGTTACAGACGGAAACGCAAAACTTGGTTAAGGCATTGCGACGACCTGAGGTGCGCGGTCAATGGGGTGAAATCACCTTGCGTCGCCTGGCCGAACTCGCCGGCATGGTAGATCACTGCGACTTCTTTGAGCAGGAAAACGTGCCTACGGAAGATGGGCGCTTGCGACCGGACATGATCATCCGTTTACCCGAGAATCGGGAACTGATCGTGGACGTAAAAACACCGCTGGACAGTTACCTTTCGGCCGTGGAAGCGGATAACGATGCTGAACGCAAAGCCCATCTTGTTTCCCATGCGCGTAAAGTACGTGAACGAATCAATGAACTTGCCAACAAGCAGTATTGGAGCCAGTTCAAACAGAGTCCGGATTTCGTCATCCTCTTCATCCCCGGTGACCAGTTTCTTTCGGCAGCACTGGACTATGAGCCAGATCTCATTGACACGGCGCTAAAACAAAAGGTTATGCTGGCCACACCGACCAGCTTTGTTGCCCTGTTAAAAGCTGTTGCCTTCGGCTGGCGCCAAATTGCACTGGCAGAAAACGCCGAGCATATTCGCGAACTTGGTGAAAACTTATATTCCCGACTGGCCACTTTCTCTTCCCATCTTGTAGGTTTGGGTAACTCTCTCGATAAAAGCGTTGAATACTTCAACAAGACGGTCGGTTCCCTGGAGCGAAATGTACTTCCTGGCGCACGCAAGTTCACCGAGATGGGCGTGCACGCCAAGAAGGAATTGGCATCAATGGAAAAAATCGAGACACTGGCCAGGAAACCGGATGTCGATGAAAAATAAGGGGTAATAACCGGTAACGCATGGATCACCTGCAATACTGCAACGAAAAATCTGCGGCGGCTGGCTGTTTCTGGCCATACATCAAATTATACATTGCTGAAGATCAGCGGATGGCACTGAATATCCTGCTTGCATTCCTACGTGAACTACAGGAAGTAGCGGAAAGACAGCTTGAACCCGAGATCGCGCGGTTACGTCTGCATTGGTGGCGAAACGAAATTGAAAAGAATCGGGAGACACCGTCGCAACATCCGATACTGCAAGCAGTTGCCGCGCAACGTCTTGAAAGGACAATAACGCCTGAAAATCTTATACGCATGATCAGGGCAGCTGAGAGCGAACTCGATTTATCGGTAATCAAGGACGAAGAACGCCTGATTGCACACGCGATAGAATCGTCTGGTACTGTTTTCGAAATGTTCGCTGCGATTTGTGGTGGCAATAAACTCGCACAACATGCCGCCCGTAGGCTTGGGGCCGCGGACTACTTGCTGAATGAGCTCGAATACAAGCAACACTTGCTGAATTTTACTGTAGACAATACATACCGATTCACGCTGGCAAACAAGCTTGTGGCCGAATGTTTTTCATCGTTACGGGAGAACACTCAACCCTTGCAACCGGCCCTTTGGGTTGCTGCTAAACTGCTCGCTGCGCGCGCTGAGCACCCAAGTTTTGATCCACGAAATTCACCCATCAAGGCAAACTGGATTGCGTGGCGAGCAGCGCGCCAGGCGACGCGAAAGCAATAAACGCTGAGGGAAACCTGATGACTGACAAATACAACCATTACACCGAAAAGAAGGATTTGCTTGAGAATCAAGTTGTGCTTGTGACTGGGGCCAGTAAGGGAATTGGCAGGGCCGTTGCAATTGCTGCCTCAAGCTGTGGCGCCAAGGTCATCCTTCACGGGCGCGACATCAAGGCGCTTGAAGGGGTTCATGACGAAATCGTGGCGCTGGGGGGATCCAACCCGTCCATCGTTCCGTTAGATCTTACGGCCTTGACCTGGGAAGACAGTATTGCGTTTGCAAATGCGATCGCTGAAGAAATCGGTCAGCTTGACGGGATGGTTCATAACGCTGGTGTTCTTGGACCGCGCACTCCTATTGAACAGTATCCTTTAGAAGCCTGGCAAGAAGTTATACAAGTAAACCTCACAGCACCTTTCCTGCTGACGCGGGCATGCTTGCCACTTATAAAACATTCGCACAATGCATCAATCATATTTACATTGTGAAACGGTTCAATACCACACCCGCACAATCCTTCTACCCCATCAAGATCA
>JAZFYH010000041.1:0-5754 GCA_036443475.1 Gammaproteobacteria bacterium
TAAGAAGAAAATACTCTCAATCATCGTTTTCCTGCACATTCTCCATGTATCCACCGGTGCCCAGGCCCAAGAAAAAGAAAGTTCACTTGCGAGACAAGGGCAGAACCAAGAAGTTGATGAAATCAGACGAAATCTTCAGGCCTTTGCTGATGGAGATGTTGAGGTAATCTTGAGGCTATAGTCACCGCCACACGCCGAGAAACCAACCTAATGAATGCTCCAATTGCGGTCGGCGCCATAAACGACCAGATGATTGAATCGCTTGGCGCCACAAACACAAGAAAAGTGATGGGTAGGTTCGTCCGCTTCATCGACTGATTAGCTGGTGTCATTTTCAATCCGCTCCCCGCAACATAAGCCACTCGCCTTCATACCAGTAGCGGACGACGGAAGCCTTTTCCATGAATGCGTCATTGATCCCCTCATGATCGAGAACTGGGGGAATTTCGCCACCATACCAGCGAGCATGATCCATCATGTATTTTGCGTTGACGGTCGATATACCATGGCTGAATCCGACGTTGTCGCCGCCGAGGCCTTGTAACCAGTGCTTGTCGGCCGTAGTTGATAGCTCCGAAACGATCTCAGCCGAACCGCTCCAGTAGACTAATATGGTTGACTGACGATTGATCGAACAAAGAATTGCCCAATCGACTTGACGGGAATTTTTGAAGTGTCCGCTCACTACGTTATGTGGCTCGCGGTTACAGCATACCTGCGGTATCGTACACGCCCGTGCGTCAAGATCGTCTCTCACGCTTTCTGGTAGAAGTGGAAAATCGCTAGACGGAAGTCGTACGGTTTCCCGATCGGCAGCCTCCCACTTGTCTAGTTCCTCGCCAGATGCAGCAATTACGAACGGGACTGAAAGAATTATTGCGATTAGAATCTTGCGCATCTGTCCACCCAACTACTTATTCCAGTGCAGCGGCCGATATTGGTGCGCGCCAGTCGGAAAAAGGCCCTGTGAGACCAGGGCCTTCCTTAGTTGCGACAAAGTTTCGTTTCTTCCCAATTGATCTCCCAAATTAGCGGTGAATGTCACAAGTTGGTGAGATTAGGTCTCTTAGAAGTGATAAGTTGCATTTATGAAGTAACGTCTGCCCAAGGTGTCATAAAGCGATGGATCAGTGTTATGGTCAGCGCCACCACCCAGCCCAGCAAAATCGAAGCCTAAGACTTCTGGATCTTGGTCAGTTACGTTTTCGATGCCGACAACCAGGTTCAGATTCTCAGTAATGTCGATGCGACCGGTAAGATCCAGGTAGTAAACCACATCAGTCTCAGGAACGATCAAGTCCTCCGTAGTGGTATCCTTTACACTGTTTTCCAGCTCGCCGATGACTCGAAGCTGAGCGCGAATGGCCCACTTGTCGCGACGGTAGTCAAGATGGCTCGTCAATCGCCATTCCGGTTGAGCAAAGTTGCCCAGCCCCGTGCAATCGCCACCAAATATGCCGTTACAATCTATCGTGGCAGCACCAGGTAGTGGCACGGATTCGTTGTCGATGGTGAAATTACCAATCATGCGATAATCAAACTCGCCACCGAGGGCATCAAAGCCGTAATCGATCTGCCAATCAATACCGGTACGATCTTCAGATGCAAGATTAACCCGCAAAGAGCGCAATTCTTGGATAGAGCCATTAACCGCGTTACGGTCGAATGCCCCGCAGAACTGGCTGCTGACATCGAACGATTCAAAACACAAGCCTTGAACAGTATCTGCATCAAGATCGTTGATAGCGTCTTCAACCTCAATATCGTAGTAGTCAATTGAAAAATTCAACCCGGGTAAAAAAGTGGGGCTAACTACAAAACCGAAAGTTACGGTATCAGCTTCTTCTTCAATCAGATCGGGGTTACCCTGCTGGACGGTTAGTATCTGAGCATCCGCGACGAATACACCTGGATTCGGCACACCCAAGGCCTGGCAGAAATTCATGATTTCAGCTTCGGTTCGACCACGCTCTGTTGCCTGTACCGCAATCTGAGAGGCAGTACAGAGATCGGTAGCACTTTCAGAACCCGCAGATCTACCCTCGAACAATTCGAAGATGTTCGGTGCTCTTACCGCGCGCTGGAACATACTTCGGAATCGTAGGGAATCATTGACGGCCCATGAACCGCCTACTTTGAAAGCACCGACCGTACCAACCGTACTATAGTCGGATGCACGAAACGCCAATTCTAACTCGATGCTTTGGGCCAATGGCGCATCGGCGACTAAAGGAATCAACGCTTCTGCATAGAATTCAGTCACATCGAATTCACCGATTACAGGGAATTCATCATTGCCTGGACCCAGTTCGCCACTCTGAATAATCGCGTCCGGTCTACTGAACGCCTTTTCTTCCCGGTATTCATAGCCAACAGCCAATGCCACCGGACCGGCAGGTAACTCAAATATGTCACCGGTGGCGGAGGCACTCACGATGGTTTGCTCCGTTTCCCGGGATACAGAAGCAGCCGGGGACACAAATCTCTTGGCGTCCGCTGGCAGAGCGCCCAATCCAAACAGGCTAATGGGGACACAACCACCGGTTGGGTCGATACACACCGGATTGCCGTTGCTATCTGTTGTTGCGTTTAACGCCGCCTGCAAGCGAATGTCGGAGGTAAAAGCAGTCAAGTTTTCCACGACATTAGACTGGGCTTCTGAGTAATAGGCATCAAACGTCCAGCTTTCGATGGGTAGGTCTCCACGAAGACCGACGAGGATCCGCCCTGCATCAAACTCACGAGATGCAAAACGGGGGCCCACCTCGATCATGCGACGACGGAAATCAGAGAGGGTGGCAATGCCATCACCAGCCGTTGCGTCCCCATTAGTACCCTGATCAAAGTTAGTAGTCAGGAAGGTAGCCAGCGCCGCATTGTTGTTAACCAGCGGGTTGCTCAGGGGAACAAATAGCGGACCCACGTCAGGAATATCGTTAGCGTCAAAGGCTAATTGTGTATCCACCTGGTTATTGACATAAGTTGCCTCCACGTATACTTCAAGATCGTCATTGATGTCATAGTGGCCCAAAAAATTCACCGCCAGACGTTCCAGAGGCGTTTGCAGGAAGTTATCTGGCTGGAAATCAAAGGTCTCGCCTTCACGCGGGATGGGCGTGCCATCCGGCAGAAACTTGGCATCAGTAGCTATTGTGCCATCAGGAAATATCAGATCGCTTTGTAAAATATTACCGCCAGGAATTCGGCTACTGCCTACCTCAAAAAAGGTGCCAATACCTATGTCAGTCAGAGCGGTACGTGAGAAACCACGTTCACGGGCCAGAAGAGCATCACGTTCGGTAAAATCCAGATGGATGACAGCATTACCGCGATCATCAGCGAAATTACCGCCCATCGTTAGGTAGAAAGAGCTGACATCCGCATCACGCTGTTCGGTACGGTTGAAGTTGGCGCCGAATTCAACACCTTCAAAATCATCCTTCAGGATAAAGTTGATGGCACCTGCAATGGCATCAGAACCGTATACGGCGGAAGCACCGCCCGTGACGATATCAATGCGCTTGATCAAAGGTGCCGGGATATTGTTAATATCTACTTGGGCTTCATTATCAGCGGGTATGAAGCGGCGTCCATTCACCAGAGTCAATGTACGATTAGCCCCTAAACCCCGAAGGTCGACGGTGGCAATACCTGAACCGCCGTTGTTCGTGCTAGAGGTTTGATCAGGTGCCAATTGCGGCATCTCATTCAGCAACTGTTCCGTATTGATAACGCCAGACCACTTAATATCTTCAGCATTTATAACATTGATAGGACTGTTTCCAATTAAATCAGGTCGTGCAATTCGCGAACCTGTTACAACAACTTCTTCCATTTCAGCGTCTTCAGCCAAAGTCGGCAAAGCCAAACTTGATACCATGAGAGCACCAGCCAAGTAAAAAGTATTAACTGCGTTCGTGCGCTGTGTGTTTCTAAACATTCTAATTCCCCTGTTGGATATCCAACCGTTGACAGCAAAAAAAATTACATCACGAAATCAGACCAACCAACGCACCAAAGTATTTCAAAAGGGAGGTTAATTAGTTGTTATGAAGAAAAAACGAAGCTTTGTTGAGACGATTGAAACCTTTTGGCTATGGCGGGGTACTAATTTGTTTTTGTCGCATCGTTTCGTGCTGTCACGAATGAAAATTGGTTAGCACTTTCGAGCTGATTCTTTCTAGGAGAGCTGGAGCAACTACAGCAAGTGGGTGATTATTGGCGTGGCTCTTTCGATAATTGATGAACAGTCGATACCGCTGGGCAAGGTGCCGTAGACCCGACCACCTGCATTAGGCGTTAAGCGCGACTGACAAAAAGCATCGGCCACGTCAGCATGACCATGCCGGACGAGCAATGAACCCTGTAGGGCGAGCGCCATATCCTCAACAATTTTGCGTGCCCGATACTCAAAATCATCAGCGTCAAGCAATGTATGACCCAGTTGATCAACAAAAGAATCCAATCGCGCATCGCTTCCTCGTGTCAGGTTTACCTCGGTCATGAATGCGTCGACGGAACCCCGCTGCCTGTTCATCGTACGTAACATGTCCAGGCATTGAACGTTGCCGCTGCCTTCCCAGATTGAATTAACCGGTGATTCGCGAAACAGTCGCGGCATAATGCAGTCTTCCATCACGCCACTACCGCCGATGCATTCCATCGCTTCGTAGGCATGACCGGGCGTTCGCTTGCAGATCCAATATTTGCCGATGGCGGTGCCTATACGCACCAGCAATTCGTCCTGCTCATTCTGGTCGCGTTGATCCAGGGCACGAGCGATGCGCATCGTAATCGCCAGGGCAGCTTCATGTTCGATGATCAGGTCTGCGAGCACATTTTGCATGGCTGGCTGATTATTCAGAAGTTGGCCAAACGCAGATCGATGCGCGCAATGGTGTGTTGCCTGAGCGACAGCCTGGCGCATGCCTGCTGCAGAACCGATCATGCAATCGAATCGTGTCATGGCCACCATCTTGAGTATGGTCGCGATACCACGCCCCTCGTCACCAATCATGATCGAATAGGCACCACGCAATTCGATTTCGCAGGTCGCATTGGCGACGTTGCCCATTTTTTCCTTCAGGCGCAGGATTTGCATCGGGTTTTTGCTTCCATCCGGACGCCATCTCGGCAGAAGAAAACAGGACAAGCCACCGGGTGCCCGGGCGAGTACAAGAAAAGCATCGCACATGGGTGCAGAAACGAAATACTTGTGCCCAACGAGTTCATAGGCTTGCCCGGGACCACCATTACCCAATCGGAAGGCGGCAGTCGTGTTTGTCCTCACATCAGAGCCGCCCTGCTTTTCGGTCATGGCCATACCGACGGTGAGACCCTGCTTCTGGGTATGGCACACGTTTCTGGAGTCATATTGGCGAGCCATGATCGCAGCAGCCCACTGTTCGTAAATTTGCACCTCACTGCGTAATGCGGGAATCGCCGCCGATGTCATCGTGATGGGACAACAGTGCGCGGCCTCAACCTGTGATATCAGGTAGAACTTTGCGGCTCTGGCTACGTGTGCACCGGGTTTTGGGTCTGTCCAATGGGATGAGTGAATGCCGTTTTCAATCGAAATTTTCATCAGGTCGTGATATGCAGGATGAAAACGAACCTCATCTATCCGGTGGCCATAACGATCGTGGGTTATCAGAGAGGGTTTATGCTCGTTGGCTCGGAAACCCAGATCAATGATTTCTTTTTTGCCGGTAAGTTTACCGAATTCGATTAATTCATTATGGGCCCAATCCG
>JAZFYH010000042.1:0-2734 GCA_036443475.1 Gammaproteobacteria bacterium
AATCGTGGCTCCATTTTCCGATAGGAGGAATAACAGGTATTCGCTCTGTCCATCGTCATCCAGATCCACCTGAAACATCACCGGGTCGCCCCAATTCCTTACGACATAACTAACATCAATAATGCTTTTCAGGCTTTGCGGAACGTCGAACGGCTCTGGCCGGTAAAGCATCGCCGCCCACATTTCCTCAGCGCCGCGCATTCCGTGTCTCCAGTTTTTGTTGACCGGATTGTTTACCATTCTCAGGAGTTCAGGGTCAGAGTCGCCGATCTCGGCTCTTATTTCTTTAAACGCCAGGTAACCGGGTCGCGCCAAACGGTTTCTTGCATACCAAAAATCGAAATCCTTGAGCTCGATTTCACCAGACTCGACGCGGTTAAGCTGGCTGTTCAGGGAAATCTTTCGAAAATCGAGAAGCGGGCTGTTCGCCAGCAGCATCAATGCCAGCACCACCAGACCCATTGCCGTGTTCACCCGCGCCAGGTCGGTCGTCCACTCTCCGCGCCGCCTGACGATGCCGGTAACATATCCCACCGCCAGCAGGGACAGGATGAGCCAAACGACGAATGCCCAGCAGCGCTCAACACTCCAGCCATATTGATTCAGCCGCAGGACCAGCCCGTAAAAACTTAGCGCCGAGATAACCGGCATGACGCACAGCCCGATGAAAATCAGGCGATGGATAACCGGCGAATACGGGTTTCTCTCACGGCCGTCCTGATAGACGGCATTGCTAAAGAACAGGATGATCGCCAGCAACCACAACAACAAGGCAGTTCCACTACGGGTCGACCAAAGTGCATCCAGTCCGACGAAAGGTAGAGCGCCGAGAAAAATTATGGCAACGGCAATAATCAGCGGCAGCAAGAGCTTGACCAAACCGTGCAACAGCTTGGTGATGTTGTCGATAACTCGGGTCAGATCGCGAAAAATGATTACGCCGAGGCCGAATGCGAAACCCAGCACCGGGAAAATGAACCAGTCCTCGGTAAACAGCTCGTGGAAGAAATCGATTTCGATGACCTTGAACAGGGCGCCCCAGAGCATCAAAATCAGCCAGAAAATGAGAACGAAAAGGGCCGAGAGCGCAGTGACCAGAAAGTTCCGCCACGAATTGCTAAACAAGACCTGGTAGGTTAACGGCACCTGGTTGGCACGTTGCTGCAGATACATCAGCGTTTTGAAGCAGGCCAGCGTGATGCTGAAAATGAACGCCAAAGACAGGCCGTACACCGGGAATTCGCCATAGGGCTCCGCCTGCCACCCTGTGTAAACCGCCAACAACGCCAGGACCACAGCCACACCTGCCACCATTTTGCTGACCCGATGAGCGTTACCGCGATCGAGCGACAGCAGTAGCAGCAATGGCACCGCAATTATCAGTGTCCACAACGGAAACGACCAAAGCGGCGACTCACTCGGCCAGGTATCGGTATCGAACGCGCGGTAGAGGGCAAACAAAAGCAGGCCCTGCACTACAGCAATGGTCAGCATCGCAACTCTGGGCAAGGACGGCGAATCGTTCATCCTGAATCCCTCCGTTACAGCAAGAAGCCCCTAAGCTGCGGCAATACTAACGTAGACGAGGGGATCGACCATATATTTCAATCAATAAGCGAACACCGGCACTATTATTCTCAAATTGAACAAATAGGCTTTGGTTTTTCGAGAGAGACTTCTATATCGGCCGGCCACCTTGATCCACCCGATTTATCGATACGCTCTGTCCGAATTTGATTAGCGAGTTCGAGGCCAAGTCGGCAAATGCGAGTTCTGCTTGTACCAGAGTCACCTAATTCAAACGAATTCAGGAAGGCCCGAAGCAGTTGTGATGCGACGAAATCGCCCAGATACTCCGCGGCTGCTAGAAATTTCAGCCGGTCGGCGAACTCATCGGAAATATCACCGTCTTCATTTTTTATGGGAAAATCAAAGGATGTTGACCCATGTCTTAGTAACATGCGATCCGTGGCAGAGAACGATAGACTGGCAGTAAATCCATTGACTGCTGCTTGCCAATAAAGCTGTCTCGCCCTGTCTCCGTGCTCCGTCGAAAATGAAAGTTTCATTCCCAACATTAATTGCGCCAAGCCATCGTCATTCAATGCTAGCTGCTCAAGTGTTTCTATATCGTAATACTCGTAAGGGTGTTTTGACCCGGGGTCGTTTAAACCACTGCTGTAATAACCGTGCGACATCCGCCATTTTCGTATATCGATAGGCTCAAGGGCTGCAGATTCGGCGAATACAGCAGATTCGCCAGACTCTGGCGTATCACGCCCAATATTAATTTCTTCGTTGCCTTCTTTTTGGCCCCCCGCAACTCCGATTTCAGACGGTGTATGTGCGCCCAACCCGCTATGTTTGACAGCTTCGCCATTGTTGCGAGATACAACTAGCCAGACCAGCGCTATTCCCAATAACCCGGTAAGAGCTATGACAGGGGCTTTTCTCATAGGCGGCACCGTATCAGGGATAACGGTGCCGGAACCATTTGGGTGCGGTCTTATTTGTTCAGGAAACAAGTAATACCTATTCAATAGGTGGATTTATACTAGTTAATAGGTATAATATACCTACTTAGTAGGTGGAAAGTACGAAAATGGCAACACATACAACCATAGAAACATTGCTGGGCGGAAAGGCCGCTTCGAGAGCGCTTCTGTTCATAGAGAACTATGAGGAAGGCTACGCCAGCGAAATCGCCAAAACCTTCGATATGCCACTTAGTGAG
>JAZFYH010000043.1:0-3096 GCA_036443475.1 Gammaproteobacteria bacterium
TCCCACCACACCTGTCAATTCTGACAGTACCTTGCCATCTGAAAAGGTGCTAATACCGTCTTCCGATGGTGGCGATACCGCCTATGGCCTGGAGCCTCGGGAGGAGACCCCTTAGACAAGGTGTCTACCACCTACGCTGAAGCTCCCACCTCCGCTAACACTCGGCCACCTCACAACAAGGCAAAGGAAATACTTCCCTATGATCCCCAATCCTGTATATGGCTTTTCTCTTGAAGCCCTTATGATAAATCATCCGAACGATTTGAAATAGTTACTTATGGGGAGGTGTCCATGACTATTTACGGTGATATCAGTAGGAGGCTCTGTATGCGAATCATTAGTTTTGCATTTATATTAGTTGGTCTTATTTTCAGCAACGTCATTTATGCTGGAGATCCCGCAACCGGTGAAAAAAAATCGGCAACCTGTGCGGCATGCCATGGTGCCAATGGCAACAGTTCTAATCCGCTGTGGCCAAAACTTGCTGGTCAGCATGCCGCTTACCTTGAAAAACAGATGAAAGATTTTCGAGACGGTCGACGTCAGGATCCGGTAATGGCGCCAATGGCAGCCGCGCTCAGCGATACCGATATCGCAGATCTAGCTGCTTACTACGCAGGACAACAACAAAAGTAAACACATTATCAGTAAGGTGACTAACGGGCATTCGTTAAATTAGAAAAATAGCCAGGTTGGCGGGGGTTTTGGAGCTATTCAGGCTATGATTGAAAACCCAATTAGGGAGCGATGAATGACGACATGTGAGATTGATCACCACGTACCTGTCCCCAGATTATCGAGTAACGCACAGCGTAGAGAGCGAATTTTGAGGAGCAGCATCCTTGGTGGGTTTCTATTAATCGCAATACTGATTTTCAGCCTCGAAGCCGCGGCTGCGGAATTCGGGCCGGTGCCGAACGCAGAAGTCAACAAAGCTCGCGCTGCGCTTGGCAAGCGATTATTCTTCGATAGCCGACTTTCAGGTGATACACAACTGAGTTGTGCATCCTGCCACCAACCGGATAAAGGTTTCAGCGATGGGTTAGCGCTTGGGCGCGCGTATCCGGGGTCGTTGCACTTTCGTAATACACCGACATTAATCAACGTGGCCCTACGAGAATCGTGGATGCATGATGGACGGTTAGGTACAAATCTCAACGATGTTACCCGCGAAATGTTGACTGAAACTTATCTGATGAACATGGATATGCGGCTTATGCAGGAACGTATCAAGCAAGATCCGGTTTACGTAAAAATGTTTGAGGATGCGGGTTTAGGTGAACCCAGCAACGGCGGGGTACGCAATGCGATACCCGAATATCTCAAGACTCTGACCTCGCGCGGTGCGGCATTTGAGGAAGGCAAAATGAATTCAGCGGCCAAGCGCGGGTTTAAATTGTTTAAGGGGAAAGCGAACTGTGTCAGCTGCCATAGTGGAATTCGATTCAGTGACGATCGCGCACATGTTACCGGGGTACCGGGCAACGATGATATTTGGGAAGACCCGAAGCGTCATATAACCTTCGTTACCTATGCGAAATTCATGGGTGTTGAAAACTACATGAATTTGCGCCATGACCCCGGAGCCTACATCCGCACCCACCAGAGCATGAGTGATCGCAGTTTCCTGACTCCCACTCTGCGCGAGCTCAAGTACACCGCGCCCTACATGCACAACGGTATGCTTAAATCCCTGGCCGATGTGGTGAATTTCTATAATGCGGGTGGTGGCGATGCACCCAACAAGAGTAAGTTGCTCAAGCCGCTTGAATTGTCTGTGAAAGAGCAGGCTGATCTGGTGTCATTTCTGGAGTCATTAAGTGGTGATCCGTTGACAGGTGATGAACATGTATGGAAAGAGGTTATTCCTAGCACCTATCCGGCTATACCCGATTGGATAAATACGCCGAATTAACCCATCCAGGAGATTGTTATGCCGTGTCTATTCAATTGCAGCTTTTCAATCCGCCGTACACTGGTAGTGTTAATTGCCTGCTCTGTGCTTTCACTGCCGGCAGCCGCAGCCGAAAGACACCCGTTACTGGCCCCGCTGGGCGCGGTGCCTGAACCGGCGGATAATCCGACAACGCCAGAAAAAGTGGCGTTGGGTAAGCAGTTATTTTTCGATCCACGCCTCGGTGGTGATGGCTCGGTATCCTGCGCTTCGTGCCATTTGCCGAACGTCGGTTGGGCATTTCCTTCGGCCCTTTCTATGGGTTATCCGGGTACCGTTCATTGGCGCAACTCGCAAACAATCATCAACAGCGCGTATTACAAGAAACTATTTTGGGCCGGGGCCTCAAAATCGCTCGAAGCGCAGGCAAAATCGGCTGCTGGCGGCGCCGTTGCCGGTAATGGGGAAGCCGACATGATGGAGGCCAGGTTGGCGTTCATTCCAGAATATCGACAACAGTTCAGGCAAGTATTCGGAGATCGCTGGCCACGGATTGCGAATGCGTGGTGGGCCATTGCCGCGTTCGAACGTACGCTTGTGCAAACTGACACGCCATACGATCGATGGTTGCAGGGTGATGATGCGGCACTTTCGGCAGAACAGAAGCGTGGCGCCGAACTTTTCATGGGTAAAGCACGATGTATTGCTTGTCATAACGGGCCACTGCTGAGCGATGAAAAGTATTATAACCTTGGGGTACCTATGGCGAAGGACTGGGAATCGAATGCGCTCGCACAAATTACCTTCCGCTACGAACTCTACGCCAAAGGCAGTACCGAAAAAATGTACCGCAGCACGAAGGATGATCCAGGTCTATATTTCAGAACCAAACAAAAACAGGATAAGGGGAAATTCCGTACCCCCTCGCTGCGTTACACAAAATACACCGCACCCTATATGCACAATGGTCAACTCGCGACGATGAAAGATGTCGTCGACTTTTATAATAAAGGTGGTGCCAGTAACGAATTTGACGCAACCAAAAGTGATTTGATGACGCCGCTGGAACTCAGCGACAAAGAAGTGGACGATCTGGTGCTTTTTATCGAATCAATGAGCGGAGATCCGATTTTAATGGATTTCCCGGTACTACCAGACTACCAAACGCTTCCCGCACCCCCGGAGCTTTTTACCAATGCGGG
>JAZFYH010000044.1:0-3022 GCA_036443475.1 Gammaproteobacteria bacterium
TCGTACACCCTGCTGACATTTCTCTCCGTGTCCAGGTGGACCAGCATTCCATACATGCCTATCCATAACGTACCGTCAAAGTCCTCAACAATTGCCGATGCCGAATTCTTTGCCAGTATCTTCGCCTGTTGAGGCGTGTTCCCAGCTGGATGGATGGTCGATGTTTTTTCATCGTAAACAAACAGACCATCAACCGTACCCACCCAAATTCTGCTGTCAGCATCGACGTAAATCGACCAAGGTGAAAATTCAGATTGAAGACTTCCTGTCTCGTCTTCTACACGAACATGCTCGACACTGCCGGTATTTGGATCCAAAACATCCAGGCCACTGAAAGTAGCGACCCACAAGTAACCGGCTTCGTCTTCTGCAACAGCCCGTACGTAATCGTTCGATAGAGAATCCGGGTTCGAGGGATCGTGACGAAATGAATCGAAATCCTGAGTGGCGGGATTGAAACGATGCAGGCCTCCTGCATACGTGCCTACCCAAACATTCGAATGGGAGTCTTCGAAAAGAACGTTGATGTGGTTGTCTTGCAGACTGCCGGCATCAGTTGAATCGTTGCGAAAAACTGTAAACCCGTATCCGTCATATCGGTGCAACCCCGCCTCGGTTGCAATCCAGATAAATCCTGTCTTGTCCTGCAAGATATCGATGGCGGAATTTTGCAGCAGGCCATCTTCTATTGTCAGGTGATTAAAGCGGGTGTTGGGGCCAACCCGGTGTGTCGCTTGACCATCAATCGGCATCAGCGCCAATAGTGCTAGATAGGCCAGCGTACGACAGGCATTCACCAGACGTGCGGCAGGAATTTCTGTGAGTTTCTCACCCCTCATGAGTACCCCAATACCCGTATTGGCAAAATCCGGACTCATGCGGAAGCTCTCAACAACGCGGTTTTTGGAGATCCCACGTTACCGCAGAACCGCTGGTATCGGTAGACTTCGGCCATGATCGCTACCTTTCATAGGGCGCGAGTGCCGGAAATTCCGTCAATAGCAGATAAACTGGTCAATCTACATGTAACAAAACACAGGTAATAACAACAAAAACCGTTGCCAGAATGGCCGCCAAATGCCAGATGGAAAAAAACCAGGCATCAACTCGTCAACTCTCTCAATAATGGTCGGGTTAAGCAGGTTGGCCCTCCACGTCCCTTGGCACTGATTTCATCTCCCTTGTAACAGATCACTTCAACTCCTGCTTTTTCCAATAGTCGGCGCGTGATTGGACTGCCTTCAACGACCAAGCATTTACCTGGACCCAGTGACAGCACGTTTGACCCCATTGAATCGAATTCCTTTTGTGGAACATCCAGCAATTGAAATTCAAGCTCCAAAAGTAAATTTCTGAACGTCACTGGTAACAATGGTGAATAAACAACGGCTAAGCCCTCGTCGACCGGGCTTAACAAGGACATCAGGTGCAAGACGTCACTGGGCCCACGAAAATGCGGTAATGCTACGGTCACTATTTCGTCAACGGTTTTTCGAAGCAAGGCAGTCAGTTGTTCAATACCTTCCCGATTAGTCCGGTAACCTTCGCCAACAGCCAGTATTTTTGGTGTCAGCCACGTTACATCACCGCCTTCGACTTTGCCTGGCGGCTCAATCCTGCCAAGAACCTTGCTACCGATTTGCCGATAAAACGCTTCCATTACTTCAGGTTCAGGCTGCCTGGCCGGTTTGCCCATATTGCAGAGAACGACCCCGGCGTCCGTCACAATGGAGGAATCACGGACATAGAGCGAATCCAATGAGGTCAAGTCGTCTGTGGGTTGATAAACTAGTTCGCAATTGTTGTTCTCAAGTATTTTTGCGAATGTTTCATATTCCCGAATAGCTTCGTCCAATTCAGGTTCTGCAGTGTAGTTCAGAGAAGACCATTGGGTTTGAATTGTGCTTTGATCGTGAAATGCGTCACGCACATGCTTGACAATGACACGTCGCAAGAAACCGATATCGGACTGAGCTGTGATCATTAACCAACTCTGCGCCTATACATCAACATGGACACCTGAACTGACTTTGCGCCTATACATCAACACGGATACCGGAACTGACTTTTCGACTATGCATGAATACGTACACCGGAAGACCCGCGAGTAGCAGAATAAATCCCCAGTAGACGACGTCCTGACCCGCGCCTGCAATTGCCCAGATAGAAAACGCGAACGCCGCTAGGGAAACTACGCTTCTGGACCAGTGAATCCGCTGTGTCGACAAGGATCGACGGAAATCGGCCAGGGCGGCAAACACGTAAGGTACAAGCACACTCACGGTTGCGAGCAGGATGACGAACGTGAATAGCTCAATCAGGCGCCGTGTGTAGTTCAACAGCAGCAACACAGAAGATAGCGCACTACCAAATACAAGTCCGAGTGCTGGTGTGCCCCAACGCGACTGCCGTGCAAATATGGCTGGGAAAACGGCATCTCGTGCTGCCACCATTGCGCACTGCCCCATCATCATGATCCAGCCATTCAAGGCTCCGAAGACTGCAATAGTCGCGCCCACCGCTATTACCAATTGCATTTTTGATCCCCAAACCTGGTTTGCGGCGTCAGCGAAGGGCGCGCTGGATTGCGCAAGCTCTCCCGGAGCAAGAACACCCATGATGCCAAGCGTTGCGCCGAAGTAAATTACTGCAGTAAGCAGCGTTCCGGTCAAGGTCGCGCGCGGAATGGTCTTCGCGGGTTCGTCAATGCTTTCCGCGGGAATGGTGGCGCACTCAATCCCAAGAAACGCCCATAATGTCAATGCCGCGGTTGCCGTGATTATTTTGAATGCTGACTCGCCAGTCGCATTAAATGGCTTTAGGTTTTGAGGCTCAAAATAGAGAATTCCGATAATAATAATCAAAACAAGTGGAACGATCTTGAGAATGGTAGTCACCAACTGCACTATTCCGGCCGAACGCATACCCATAATATTGATAAGTGTAAGGATCCAGATCGCGGACAATGCTGCCAGTGCCGACACAACAGCGTTTGAACTGATACCCGGAACGATCGCGCCCA
>JAZFYH010000045.1:0-4417 GCA_036443475.1 Gammaproteobacteria bacterium
TGATGCTTGCCTTGCTGGTAGCCGTTTTTCCCCTCGTTTCGCAAGCAAACGATGCCGGGCAACATATGCTATGGCAGGTGGAATCAAACGGTGGCGTCATGTACCTGCTTGGTTCCGTGCATGCACTGCGCCCTGACGACTATCCGCTCGCCGAGGCTTACGAACGAGCCTACCAGTTGGCAGACCGAGTAATGCTTGAAATCAATCCGCAGCAAGACACGCCGGAAAGAATCCAACAACTTTCGCAAAAACTCGGATTCATCTCCGAAGGTGAAAGTTTGCAGGATTACCTTTCCAGCGACGGTTACCGTCGCGCCATGTTGCTGGCAAAACAACTTGGCCTGAATACACGTGTCCTGAATCATCTCGAACCTTGGTTGGGCGCCCTGACGGTCGTCGCCGAACAAATGATGCGTGCTGGTTTCCAGATGATGATGGGCGTTGACAATCACTTTGCCGATCGCGCCATACGTGACAAAAAGCCGCTTAGCGGCCTGGAGACGGCCGATTACCAAATCAGTCTTTTCGACGGTCTGTCCGCTGAAGTCCAGGAAGCATTTCTCCTCCAGTCCCTGGAAGAAGCCGGCGATTTCCAGAACGACATGGCTGAACTGGTTGGTTTCTGGCTTGCCGGTGACATAGATGAGCTGTACCGGATTACTCAAGAAGACTTGAAAGAGTATCCCGAGGTGCACGAAATCATTCTGCTGCAACGCAATCGCAACTGGATTCCGCAACTTGAGCGTGAATTAAAACACGGCGGAACGGTGTTGGTTGTGGTGGGGGCGTTACATCTAGTCGGAGAAGATGGCGTGGTTCAGTTGCTGCAAAAGCGGGGTTATAAGATAACCCGGCTTTGACAAACCGGGCGATTCCGATATCAGATTTCGATCATTTCGAATTCTTCGCGACCTGCGCCACAATCTGGGCAAACCCAGTTAACCGGCACGTCTTCCCAGCGGGTTCCAGGAGCAAGTCCCGATTCGGGGTGGCCTTTTTCTTCTTCATAGACAAAACCACAAATCACGCACATATAGGATTTCATTTCGTACCCAGGTGGCGGTTTTCAGGTAGAAAGCGGGCATTTTGCTGAAAAATCCCCGCCAGTCAACTCACTTGCCAGGAATGATAAAATTCCTGTATGCGGGACATCCCAAAAATCCCAATTGTTCTGGTCATCGCCGGCAATGACCCCTCTGGCGGCGCGGGTATTTGCGCGGACATCCAGGCAATTTCCGCGTTGGACTGTCACCCTGCACCGGTGATTACCGTCCTGACTGTGCAAGACACGTGCAACGCCTACCGCGTTGAGCCGCTCGACCCAAATGGGATTGTCGAACAGGCCAACGCCGTGCTGCAGGACATGCCGGTTGCGGCCATCAAGCTTGGGCTGCTGGGCAATGCTGAAATCGGAATGGCGGTGTCCAGTATCCTTGAGAAACATCGGGGGATACCGGTAATCATAGATCCGGTCCTTATCGCAACGGGTGGTGCGTCGCTGGCGGAATCCGACCTGGTAGAAGTCTACCTGGAACACTTGTTACAACACGCAACCGTGCTTACTCCCAATGAATTTGAAATTACACAGCTTGGATATCCCGAAACCGGGCGAACTGCACAGGCCACCATACTACTAAATAGAGGATGTGAATTTGTGCTCGCCAAGGGCGGGGACGACCCAACGCCGGACATTACTAATTTGCTTATCGGACCAGGAACCCAGGTGGAAGAATTCACGTGGCCGCGCCTGCCGGGAAGTTTTCACGGCTCTGGTTGCACCTTGTCTTCTGCCTTGGCAGCGTACGTTGCGCGCGGTGAAGACGTGGCTGCGGCAGCGCGACTGGCGCAAGCATATACGTTACGTGCCATCCAACACGGTTGGCAACCGGGCAAGGGTCAGCATATTCCGAATCGTATGCACTCAGAATGAACAAGCGCCTGGCTATTCCAAATTCATTTCGCGGTCTTTACCTCATTACCGATGACGTAAAACTTGACGATCCGCAACTTGACCGGATCACGTGCATGATCGCTGACGGTTTACCCGTGTTGCAGTACCGGCGTAAACACGCGTCAAGTGATGAAAAGCTCGATGACGCCCGCAAGTTGGCGGATTTGTGTCGGACGACCGATACAGTACTGATTATCAACGACGATCCGGAACTTACCCATCAAGTGGGTGCGCACGGTGTTCACCTTGGCGAAAGCGACGCACGTGTTGAAGACGCGCGTGAATACCTGGGAACGGGCTTCATTATTGGCCAGTCGTGCTACGCGGACATTGATCTTGCGCATGCCGCTATGACTGCCGGTGCCGATTACGTAGCATTCGGCAGTTTCTTTCCATCGCATACCAAACCGGCGGCCACGCCGGTAACGTTAGAGATTTTAACGCGGGCAAAGACAACTCTGGACCTGCCAATCGTGGCAATTGGCGGCATCACGTTGGAATCCGCCAGACAACTTTTCCTGGCACAAACGGACATGGTCGCGGTCATGCGTGATGTCTGGGATCATCCCGATCCGGTTCGACGTGTTCGGGAGTTCCTTGAACTATGCGAGTGATGCGTTTGTTTGCCACCACTCGAGTATTCGGTAGGATGGCCGTTCCCAATTACCTTTAGGGAAAAATGCAGTGAGTAAAGAATTCGACCGCGCACGAAAAACCATTCCCGGTGGCGTTAACTCACCGGTGCGCGCATTTGGCGGCGTTGGCGGCGAACCGCCGTTTATTGAGCACGCCAAAGGTCCATACGTGTTTGATACGCAGGGGCGTCGGTACATCGACTACGTTGGGTCTTGGGGACCCATGATTGCAGGTCACGCGCACCCCGACGTCATCAAAGCCGTGCAGGAAACCGCGGCACGCGGATTGAGTTTTGGTGCGCCGACGGAGCTTGAAACGGAACTTGCCGAACAAGTCTGTAGTCGTGTGCCGTCACTGGAAATGGTGCGCATGGTCAATTCCGGTACTGAGGCAACTATGTCGGCCATCCGGTTGGCACGTGGTTACACGGGGCGTGACCGTATCGTGAAATTTGAAGGCTGCTACCACGGTCATTCGGATTCGTTGCTGGTCAAAGCCGGGTCCGGTGCATTGACATTTGGTGTTCCCACTTCACCTGGCGTACCCGCGGCCTTTGCTGAGCAAACCATTACGCTTACTTATAACGATTGCAATCAAGTACACGAACTATGCGATAAGGAAGGCGACACGATTGCATGCATTATTGTGGAACCGGTTGCCGGCAACATGAATTGCGTACTGCCGGATCCGGGCTTTCTGGAATGCCTGCGCGAAGCTTGTGACCGTGCAGGGGCAGTATTGATCTTTGACGAGGTGATGACCGGGTTTCGCGTTGCATCCGGCGGTGCGCAAGAACTGTTTGAAGTCACGCCGGACCTTACTACCCTTGGCAAAGTATTAGGCGGCGGTATGCCGGTTGGTGCTTTCGGTGGTCGCGAGCACATCATGCAACAACTCGCTCCCTCAGGGCCCGTCTACCAGGCTGGTACCTTGTCCGGCAATCCGGTTGCCATGGCGGCTGGACTGATTACGCTGGCGATAACATCGGAAAACGGTTTTTACGAGCGCCTGGCCGCGACCACCTCGCAGCTGGCAAATGGCCTTCTGCATGCGGCGGAAAAAAACGGCATTCCACTCGTTGTTAACCAGATTTGCGGTATGTTCGGATTATTTTTTACCGATAAGCCATCGGTCACACAATTCCGTGACGTAATGGCTTGCGACCTGGACCGGTTCAAGCTGTTTTTTCATCATATGCTCGATGCCGGCGTTTACCTGGCGCCCTCGGCATTCGAAGCCGGCTTCGTATCTAGCGCTCATGAAGCGTCGCACATTGAAGAAACCCTTGAAATCGTAAACTCCGTTTTCTCGAAACTGTAAATCTCGTACTACGCCTGATACCCAGATTGTACTTCCAGCGGTGTAATGTCGTGTATGCAAACCTAAGGACAGGTAAGCATGCCTGACCAATTCATCGCATGGAGGCGCAATCATGGAACAAACTCTTCCAAAACTCTCACGCGAGGACATTCGAATACTGCATCCAAAAATTGAACTCGCGCGCGCCAAACCGGGTCAGGTGCTGGTAAAGGAACTGATGAATCCGATTGGTATTTTTATACTTCAAAAAGGCAGTGCACTGGTCAAACGTAAACAGGGTGCGCACGATATAACCGTGGCCACGCTAGGTCCCGGCGATTACTTTGGTGAAACTGCATTTCTGGATAGCATTTCCGCTTCGGCCACCGTCGTTGCAGAACATGAAACAGACCTGCTGATCCTGCGCAAGGATCGAATAATCCCGTTGTTCGAGTCGCACCCGGATTTATTTGGCCGGTTCTTCCAGTCCATTGCTCTGATCATGTCCCGCCGGTTGCGGGCAATCACACA
>JAZFYH010000046.1:0-2729 GCA_036443475.1 Gammaproteobacteria bacterium
TACCAGTGTAACCGACACCCCGTAGCGTATTCAATTCAACTGTGCAAAATACCTACCGTCATAAGTTTCGCTATATACGCAGGAGGAGAAATACGATGAAAACAGATGTAATTACCCGGGAATCTGCGGATTCCCTGTTTTCCGAGCTACGATCCAGGGTGTCTGATGCAGGCTATCTCAGCAGAATGCCGAGCCGAGAAATGGGAATTCTGGCGGCGATTATGGCCGCATATGCCGCCTCAGTTATCGGCCTTTTGCTTGCCCCATCCTGGCCGATTCGAGGGCTTCTTCTCGTTCTGTTGGCCTACCTGTCCATACAGGCCGGATTGATCGCGCACGAAGCGGCACACCGAAATATTACCGGTGTAATCGGAATCGACCGGTTACTTGGTGTTGCCTCAATGTGTCTTCTTGTCGGTATATCGTATACGAGATTCTGGGACCTACATCGTAAGCACCATCGGTACGGTGGCGACGAATCATTAATGCCACAAGTCCGTGATCCAGCCGTCGATATTAACGACAAGGATGTCCGTGGGCGGGTGTGGTCTGCACGAATACTCTTTCCACTGATGGGTATTGTGCAAAAGGTCCAGGCGCTCCAGTATATCTGGAAAAATCCAGATTCAACACGTGGCGATCAAATCGCGCTAGTACTGCACTATCTGTTATGGCTCGTCGTTGCCCCTTCGATCATAGGATTTCCGGCGGCGTTCCTAAATTATATTATTTTGGCAATTCTTGTTGGTCCGTATGCAGGCACGTTGTACTTCATTACTCACGAGGGAATGGACATCGTTAACACCGAGTCGCCCCCACCGTATTTGATGCGACAGTTATTGTCGACGCGAGATCTTGGTTCCGGCGTGATCAACAATCTATTGTTGGCTGGTGTGAATCATCACGTTGGTCATCACCTCTTCCCTGGTATGTCTCGGTTTCAGTTGCCAAAAGCGCGGCCGTTGATTCGTAGATTTTGCCGTGCAAATAGCCTCCCTTATGCGGAAACTTCAACAGGCGCGGCCTTTCGTGGTTTGGCCCGATCGCTTTACGATGGCTATTGTGTACCGCCGGGATTGCCGGGGTCGACAGCATATTACGAAAGATCCTGACGAGGCGGCATGAAGATATTCTGCAATGACAGAAACCGTAGACGGTTTGAGAAGCATTGTATTTTCCGCATGTGCCGTACGGTCGGCCCTGGCGTAGACAAGCTTTGATGAGGTGAGCTTATGAAAAAGGTTATCAAAATTGTTTTGATGGTACTGGCTATTGTGGCAGTGGGAGGAATAATTGGGGTCTTCACTCTTGGTCCAAGGCTGGTCGAAGAGAGCGTGAACTCGTTTGTCACTGCGCAGGCTCCGTCCGTGGCCACCGAGGTCGAGAGTTTACACGAACGGCTATTCATTGCGGATTTACATGCTGATTCGCTCCTATGGGGTCGCAATCTGCTAGAACGCGCCGATTACGGTCACGTGGACGTGCCGCGGCTGATTGAAGCGAACGTTGCATTGCAGGTTTTCTCGGTGTTTACCAAAGTACCGCGGGCAAGGAGCTATGATCGCACTGAGGCTGACTCGGATCTCGTTACGTGGTTTACATTAATTCAGCGGTGGCCGCTTGCTAGTTGGTCGAGTCTGACGGAGCGTGCGTTGTACCAGGCACGGCAACTCGCGGATGCGGCCGAGCGGTCAGGTGGCAGGCTTACCCTCATTCGATCTGTAGCCGATCTAAAACGACATCTGCAGCGGCGTGATCGCGATAGCAATGTAACCGCCGGCATTCTCGCTATTGAAGGTCTCCACGCAATCGAAGCAAATCTGGAGAATCTGGACTTACTTTACCGCGCTGGATACCGGATGATCGGTCTAACGCACCACTTTGATAATGCAGTGGCAGGATCGGCCCATGGCGTGGAAAAAGGCGGACTTACGGAATTGGGTAAACAGGCAGTGGCGCGCATGGAAGCGCTGTCCATCATTGTTGATTTGGCACACGCTTCTCCGCAAGCGATCGAAGAGACTTTGGACATTGCGACCCGTCCGGTAGTCGTGTCGCATACCGGTGTGGCTGCAACCTGTCCAGGACCAAGAAATCTCACTGATCAACAGGTTCAGCGCATCGCTGAGACTGGTGGAGTGATCGGAATTGGGTACTTCGAAGCTGCAATATGTGGCCTTGAGCCGGATGACTTTGCCAAAGCCGTCCGACATATAGTTGACCTAGTCGGTATCGACCACGTTGGGCTCGGCTCAGACTTTGACGGCGCAGTACGCACCAAATTCGACGTGACTGGGTTACCTTATATAACAGAAAGTCTGCTGGAGGCGGGCTTCACCGATCAGGAGATTGAGCAGATCATGGGTGGCAATGTTCTTAGGCTGCTCGATGAGCTATTGCCGAGAGATGGCTGACGCAGGTCGATACGCAATTGTCGCGTCATATTCAAAATGGACAAAAATTCACTGAACAATCAAAAGGAATTCGGTCCCGAGTTTCGGTGGATAGTTGGCCTTATATCTCTGCTAATCAGTCTCATAATGCTACTTTCGTCATTGGGCCAAGAACCCTGGGAATATCTTATTCCACTTTTTTTCTTTTTAGTCTTTGGTGCCTGTTTACTTCCTGGGAAAGTCGGTGTTTGGTTCAGGCGAATATTATTCGCGTGGATAATCGTTCTAGTGCTATGGGGCTTATATGCAACCACAATAAAGGAAGACATCTTTAGC
>JAZFYH010000047.1:0-5876 GCA_036443475.1 Gammaproteobacteria bacterium
GCAAACTTTGCCACGGCGTCTTGCAGCGAATCAGCGTCGATCTCGAAATTGAGCGGCAGCGCACCACTTGGGGTCATCAGGCTGGCCTGGCCGATGAAAATCACTGACCGGTCCGGGTCGTCACTGCCGTCCTTGCGAATGGGAACCATACGACGAATGCTGCCGACCTGGTTGTCGGTGATGCTTTCCTCGCGATAGAGGTTTTCCGCGTCCATGTTGGGGTCAACCCGTTGTTCTTCACCTGCCATCTCACTGCCTCGAAATCTTCCCAATTTAAGGGCGCCAAGCGTAGCAGGCTTCGCCCGCAGAGTCCGAATAACACTGTAATTTTCGAGCAAAAACGCGAAATTGCTGCGCACCGTACGCTCAAGTTGGCTACAATACGCGCCCGCAAGGAGACGCTAAAAGCATGATCAAAGAACCTACGCTTGACTCGCAATTTATCGAAGAAGCCGCCAACGAGTTGTTGGACCTGGCCAACAAATTAGCCGAGAAATACCCGCAAGCCGACGTCTGGGATATTGCCGACGGTTTCCTGGCCGGGGCGGTGGACTACTGGCTGTTTTCTCGCCAGCCTTGTGGCGATCTGGCCTGCGCGGAATGCGCGGAGGTCAGCTCTGCCGAATTACGCATGAATGCCATGCGCGAACTGACCAATGAAGTGGCTAAGGAGAGCCTGTACTTTCACGCGCCGACGGATCGCAACGTCGCTCGAGCTTGAGCCAGCGCCATGGCACTGCTCTGCTGGAAGTGCGGCGCCTCGCTGAAAGACCTGCCACGCCCGATCACCCGGCATTCCAATTGCCACAAGTGCTACGCTGAACTGCATTGTTGTGTTGCCTGCCGGCATTACACCACCCGTTACACCAAGAAATGTAATCACGACCTTGCAGATCCACCCCTGCACAAGGACACGGCGAATTTCTGTGATTACTTCAAACCTCTGGATAACGCGTTCAAGGTCAGGGAAGCTAAAATCGCAAAGTCCGCGGACACCAACTTGCATGCCTTGTTTGGCGGCGAAGCGCAGAGCGAGCAGACCGACGAGGACAATTCGCGTGAACAGCTGGAGTCGTTGTTTCGCAAGCCGGACGCGGATGAGCAAGATTGATCAAGTACGATTCCAGAAAAAAAAGGCGCACCTACCAAGTGCGCCTAATCCCCCGAAGTTTTGCTTATCTGTGCCAGTGAGGCTTTTTGTACCTTAAATTTCTAGTGCCAATCCCGCGCCGCGCAGATCATGGCTGCAATAATAGCTGCGTCTCTATCATTTTCCTCGGACTGCACTTCTACTTCGCGCAGTGCTAACTGTTCCGTCTCGCCGTCGCCAGCCATGTACAAGGGCAGCGTGATAATACGTTTGTCGTAGTCGTTTTTTTGCGTCATGTCTATATCTCCTGCCTGACAATTCTGGTCCAGGCTTTTAAATACTCCCACCCGGTTGAATTTCGGTCCGGGCTTTTACATAGGTCTACCCGGTAGCGTATTGATTCGAGTCTATATACAGCATGGAAAAGGATTCGCTTGATCGCTATAGGTACATGTAACGAAATGTAAAAATACGGGTAAACAACTGTAATGTTGTGGACCGGTTGACCCACTCGTGGCCTTGGCCCGGTATCGGCAGTACACTCGGGCACAAGTTGATGACAGACGCTATCAATAAGGAGAGGGAGGAAGTATCAATGCGCAGGTTGAAACAGATACTAGTCGCCATGACCCTGGGCATGTTCCTGGCAGCGGGCAGTCCAGTCGTGGCGGAGCCGGAAAAAGGCAAGGCCGTGGCCCGACCTGATAAAGAGCAGACCCAGGGAAGAAAGGAATACGTCTGCGAAAAGAACGCCGATAAAGAAAAGAAGGACAAGAAAAACAAAAAGGGTAAGGATGATGAAGACTGCGACGATGGTGGCAAGGCAAAAGGCGATTTGGAGAGTCGCGCTGACCAATCCGGAGTAGTCGAAAAAGGTGCCGAACGCCCAGCGCAGCCCCAGGCCGAACGCGATGCTAAGCGCGCCAGGCAGCGCGTTGAGGAAGAGCGCCAGAAAACCAGGGAAGAAATGGCCGACGATCAAGGCAAGTAGCCTGTCGTCCATATAGTGAACAACCGAGCGGTTCACCGCCCGGTGTTTTATTGCCGCAACTTTTCTTTAATGGCAGCCATAAACAGGCTTGCTGCCTGGTCATGCAAGCCGAGAAACAATTGGGGTTCGATTAACTCCAGTTCCATTAACACCAGTTTTCCGTCCACGCGAGCTGCATCCACACGCGCGTACAGGGGCGGGTTGGACAGCGTGCGCAACATATCAGCAGCCTCGGTAATTTCTTGCGGGCTTGGCCGGTAGGTGATTTCGGTTCCGCCGAAGTCCGACTGCACACGAAACTCACCCTCACGTGCCTGTTTCAACACAGCGTGGCTGAAACGACCGTTAAAGAACATGAACGAAAATTCGCCGTGCTCGGCGATTTCCGGCAGGTAAGGCTGAACCAGCATGTCAAGTTCCGTGATCCGCTGGTTTAACCACACTTGGTCTTGCTCGGTAAACGCGGCGCCAATACGCCGCGTGTGCCAGGCGGTGGCGGATATAGCAGGTTTGATAATAATTTCTTTCTTGCCAGTGACAAGATCGGCCAGTTGGGTTTGCTCGCCACGTGGTAATAATTGGCTTGGCACAACGGCCACGTCTTGACCCGCGAGTTCTATGAGGTAGGACTTGTGCATGTTCCAGCGCACGACTTCGGGAGGATTAAACAGGCGAACGGAGTGTTGTACGCACTGGTCGAGCCAGGCGCAAAACGCGTCGGGTACAAGGTGGTAATCCCAGGTAGAACGCAGCAACACGATGTCGAAAGCTGTCCATTTGACACTCGAGTCATTCCATACTGCCTCGTGACAATCGAAACCGTGCGCGCGAAGCGCAGCAACCAGATGTTGTTCGTCCGGTTTCTTGTGGGCAGGAATGTCGGCGGCTGTAACCAGCGCGATGGAGAGAGTCAAGGTCGTTTCCGTTTATTATGAAATTAGTCGGGGTAGGTTATACCCACGACCAAGTAGATGGCCGTGCCTTTTTTCGCTTCGACCGTGATTTCTTCATCAAGTTTCTTTTTCAATAAAGCTTTTGCGAGCGGAGCATCCACGCTGATCCAGTTCTTTTTTGTATCAATTTCATCTGGGCCCACGATGCGATAACGGTGTTCGGCTCCGTTTTTATCTTCGAGTACGACTTCTGCACCGAAAAATACCTGGTTTTGTTCCGAAGGCGCCTGGTCCACGATACGCAATTCCGGCAATCGCTTTTGCAGGTATCTGATGCGTCGATCAAGTTCGCGTAATTCCTTCTTGCGGTAAATGTACTCAGCGTTTTCAGAGCGATCACCTTCCGCGGCGGCGGCGGTCAGCGCCCTGGTTACCTCAGCACGGCGGGTCCACAAGTCCTGCGTTTCCAGTTGCAGTTTGCGATAGCCGTCGCCGGTGATATACGGCGAAGATTTTTCCGGTGGTGGCCGCCAACGTCCCATGTTCCCGATTGCCTCCGTTCATGCGATTACCCAGGCTGGCAAAAGCATAAACGAATTTACCGCGTGACGGCTTGCAGCGCTGAAAATTTCGTTTCGAGCAGGTTTACTCTTCGCGTAGCGCCACCGCTGGATCGACGTTGCTCGCACGATATGCTGGCAAAAACGCAGCAAGTATTACCGCGGCAAATAGTGAAGCAATTATGCCAAGGTACACGGGCAAATCGATGGGGCTGACTTGGTACAACAGGCTAGACAAGTATTGGCTAAGTGCACCGATGATGAAGAGGCCAACGATGAAACCAGAAACGGCCAGCTTGCTGGCGCGGCCGATGACCATACCGATGATCTTGCCGGCGCTGGCACCTAGCACGATGCGTAGGCCCAGCTCCTGGGTGCGCTGGTTGACGACGTACGACATCACCCCGTAAATACCAATCAATGCCAGGGTCATGCCCAGGCCGGCCAATAACGACAACAGGATCATATTGAATGTGTTGTTCTGGACCGCCGTATCCAGACGCTGGCGCATAGTTGCAGTGTTGCTGACCATGGCCAATCTGTCCACGCTCCACACTGCCTCGTGGATGGTCTGGATGAATTGATTAGGATCACCCTGGGTGCGCACGGCTAAGCGGGACGTATTGACGCGCAGTCCACCTGTCATTTGGGTCAAAGCATCATAAAACGTCAGGCCACTGAGTTGCTGCACAGTTTGATTACCTTCATTGCGAATGTCTCCCACGACACCAACAACCACTCGCGTGATGCTATTGCGTTCATCAACGATGGATTGAAATTCTTTACCGATCGGATCCTCACCCGGAAAATATCGTTCCGCCATGGATTCACTGATTAAGATGACCGGTTGCGAGTTCACCGTATCGTTTTCATTAATCATCCGTCCACGAATCAATGGCACGCGCATGGTTTCCAGGTATCCGGGTGCAATCGCTTCCACAATTGCGATTTGATACGGCTGTTCGGGTGTCGGCGGATGATCCATGAAATTGAACCGCGAATAGATTCGATTATCATTGATCGGGAGCGCCAAGGAAGTGCCGGCAGACACCACGCCTGGTATCGCGCGCAGGCGCTCAACTACCTGGTCGTAGAATGCCGTATGTTGGGTCCAGTCATCACCCCAGGAATCCGGCACGTTGACTTGCAGCGTGTACACATTGTCTGGGTCAAACCCGGGATCGATTTCTTGAATCAAAGCAAAACTCTTTATCATTAATCCTGCGCCAACCAACATGGTCAGCGACAAGGCTATTTGCGCAACAATGAGGCTGTTCTGCACTAGTGTCGCACTACGGCTGGACGTCGCTCCTTTGTAGCCCCCTTCTTTCAGCGCATCAACCACATTGGTGCGCAACACGCGTCGGAATTGCAATAGCGCTATGGTCACAAGTGCTACCACGGCCACCGCCGTGCTTGTAACCAGCACGGGCATATCGATGGTCAGTGGCTTAAACCCAGGGAGAATGGGCGGTGCGGTGGCGATAATAAGCGGCATGCTGACATACGCTATGGCTACACCGATCGCACCACCAATCAATCCCAGTAGCAATGCTTCGGTCACCAGGAGTCTCAATATGCGACCTTGGTTCGAACCGATTGCAATGCGCAACGCGTAAGTTCGTGTCTGCTTTTCTATGCGCGCCAACAGCAGGTTGGTAATGTTGACACAGGCAATGGCGAACAACAGCGAAACGGCGAGCAGCAACACGAGCACCGACTGATCGAGGCTGCCGCCGGAAGGCAGGAAGAACAGGCGCTCTTTTATCGGCGTCAACGCAAGTTCAAAATTGTTGTTGACGTTCGGGTAGGTTTCCTTGGCAACGCGATTGATAGCTTTTAATTGCTCGCGCGCCTGCAGTAAGGTGACTCCAGCCTTGAGGCGTCCATAGGCAAAGTAACGACCGGATTTACGCGCGTTATCATCCAGTGTGGTGTCATTCAACGGTACCCAGATGTCGCTACCCGCCGGGAAACGGAGTTCTTGGGGAACCACTCCGATAATCTCGCGTGTACTGGTGTCAAGTTGAATGGTTGTCCCGATGATGCCGGGATCTTCGCCGAACTTTGTGCGCCAAGCGCCTTCACTTAACACCACGACAGACCGGTCAAAATCCTCGTCGACGAAAAATCGGCCTAGCAACGGATTGATCCGGAACACGCGCAGGATTTCCGGCGAAAACGCGGCACCCGTTAAAGCTTCGGTACCGCTATCCAGGTTTAAGGCGTAGGTGCTGAATTGGGCAACACCGAGCTCGTCAAACATGTTCTGCTCGGCGGCAAAAATTTCGTAATTGACCGGAGTGACAGGGAATGGAAGGTTGGCGATGTTACCAGTGGTG